>JBCCZX010000029.1:0-21425 GCA_039186735.1 Verrucomicrobiota bacterium
CTTGAGTTGTGGTGTACGCCTGAAGAACTGGCAAAGCGCGCAAAGACCTACCACGAGAGCGTCTCTTTTCGTCCTCATAATTGCGTCCATTTGAGCAATTTCAAGTTGGTCGCAAGCCCCCGTAACCAGAAAAAAACGCCCCGGTCTCCCGGGGCGCTTGAAATTCCAATCGTTGGAACAAACGAGACTTACTCGTCCTCGCCAGCTTCCTCGTCCGCCTCGGCACTCGGACTCCACTCCTCCGTCTCCGGAGTCGCTGCCGCCGCCAAATTGAACGCCTGCTCGAGTCCCACGAGATCGCTGCTCGGACGAAGCGACTCGAAGCTCTGGCTTTCCTTCTCCAACTGGTCGTCGCTGTAAGAGACCGCCTTGATGGAAAGTCCCACCCGACGCTCGATCTTGTCGACCTTGATCACGCGTGCTTCCACTTCGTCGCCCACCTTGATGACGTCCTTCACCCGCTCCACATGCTCTTCGCTCAACTGCGAAATATGAATCAATCCATCGATGTCTCCATCGAGGCTCACAAACGCACCGAAGCTCGCGATCTTCGCTACCGTTCCTTTCACAATATCACCCACCTTGAACTTGGTGTCGATTTCGCTCCACGGATCCGAATCAAGCTGCTTGATACCCATCGAAACTCGCTGGTTTTCCTTATCGATCGAAAGCACCACCGCTTCCACCTCGTCGCCCTTCTTGAGGACTTCGCTCGGATGATTAATCTTCCGGGTCCACGACAAGTCCGACACGTGAATCATTCCGTCGATACCTTCTTCGAGACCCATAAACGCGCCATAAGCGGTGAGGTTACGAATCTCCCCTTTGACCTGCTTGCCAATCGGGTAACGCGCCTCGATCTCGTCCCACGGATTCGGCTCGAGCTGGCGAACTCCGAGCGAAATCTTCTGCTCGTCTTCGCTAATGCCCAGCACCACCGCCTTGATCTCCTGCTCGAGTTCCAAAACATCACTCGGCCGCGTAATGCGCTTGACCCAGGACAACTCAGACACGTGCACAAGGCCTTCCACCCCACGCTCAAGCTCCACAAACGCCCCATAAGGCAACAACTTCGTGATCTTTCCAGACACTTCCGAACCAATCGGATACTTCGCCTGAATGTCCGCCCACGGATTGTCGGTCATCTGCTTGAGACCCAGCGACACCCGCTCCTTCTCGCGGTCCACTTCCAAAATCTGCACGTCCAGCTCCTGACCAATCCGCAACACTTCGCTCGGGTGACTCACCCGTCCCCAGCTCATGTCCGTAATGTGCAAAAGCCCGTCCATTCCCTCCAGATCCACAAACGCACCGAAGTCCGTGAGGTTCTTCACCTGACCCGTTACCTTGTCGCCCACTGCAACCGTCTGCAAGAAACGCTGACGACGCTCCGAACGCTCCGCTTCAATGACTTCACGACGACTCAGAACAATGTTCTTCCGGTCGTCATTCACCTTCACGATCTTAAATTCATAAATGTTGCCCACGTACTCGGACAAATCCTTCGGCGGAATGATATCCACCTGCGAACCCGGTAAGAACGCTTCCACCCCCACATTCACCATCAAGCCACCTTTCACCGCCGCCTTCACCTTGCCCCGCACCAGACCTCCGTCTTCATAAACCGCAACAATCTTGTCCCAGTTTTGCTTGTGCGCAGCCTTCTCCTTCGAGAGGACAATCATCCCGTCCTCATCCTCGAGTTTCTCGAGCAAAATCTCCACTTCATCCCCCACTTCGATCTCCTCGTCTTCGAATTCCGAAACGGGGACCACTCCCTCCGACTTATACCCGATATCAACAATCACCACTTGCGGACGGATATCGAGAATCGTTCCATTGACAATCGAGCCCTCTTTGAACTCGCGAAATTCCTGATCAATCAGGGCCGACAACTCTTCGTTTGCCGGCTCGGCTACTGCCGTACTCATACTATACTGTAGTTAAGGTTAGGTTACTGGGTTCACTCACATCCGACACTGCCCCAATCCCGACAGGCTACCGGGGCTCCAACCACCTGTCGTTTTCGAATGAAGTTCCGCTGCCCTGAAAGCACGCTCGTAGGGAGTCGAACCCCAAACCTCCTGATCCGTAGTCAGGCGCTCTATCCAATTGAGCTACGAGCGCATTTTCAGCGCAGCGGAGCGCGGAAAGTATCGATCCGCCTCCCATTGTCAAGATTGCTCATCAACTTCCCACCCCTTCCAAACCCCTGAATTCCCCGGCTTCACCCCCCTTTTTCCCCACAAATATCCGTTGACCTTTTCCCATCTCGAACGAGTTTCGCCATCATGTCCAAGGAGGAACTCGAAGCGAAATACTGGGACGAAACCCTGAAGGCCGGAAAACAACCCGCCAGCGTCTACGCCTTTTGCCAACACCATGGCCTCCCCGAAGCCGAATTCTACCAGCACTTCAGCTCCTTCTACTCCATCGAAGGCGCTTACTGGAAGAGCCTCGTCACCCACACCATCGCCACCCTCGAAAACGACCAAGATGCCCAGGGCTACTCCGCCCAGCAAAAACTCCTCGCCTTCTACTACACGTTCTTCGAAGTGGTCCTCAAAAACCGCTCCCGCCTCCTCACCCGCTTTCCCAAGGGGGTGAGCCCCGGCAAAAACGGCTGCCTGAACGGCTTCAACGACGAATTCCAGAAATTCGCCACCCAACTCCTCGCCCAAGCCCGCGAAGAAGGTGCCGTCAACTCATGCGACGGCCGCCTCACCGAACTCCAGGAGCACGGCCTCTACGCGCAACTCCGCACCCTCATCAATTTCTACCGCCAGGACTCCAGCGAAAACTTCCAGGACACCGACGCCTTCATCGAAAAATCCGTCAAATTCGCCTTCGACGCCGCCCGCCAACCCCTCTTCGAAAGCGGTGTCGACCTCCTCCGCTTCACCCTCCCCCGCGTCCTCGGCAAGTTCTGAAGCCTCCTCCATGAAAGAACAAACCTCGATTCCGAAACACAAAATCGCCCGCGCCGCCACCATCGTCGGCACCGGCGCCAAAATCGGCGTCAATTACCTCGCCCGCAAGAGCCGCGAAGCCCTCGGCCAAGACGCAGAAACCGCCAAAGCAGCCTTCCACGACCAAACCGCCGCTGACACCTACGAAGTCTTTAGTAAACTGAAGGGCGGGCCCCTCAAGGTCGCCCAAATGCTCAGCCTCGACCAAAACTTGATGCCCCAACAATACGTCGACGAATTCTCCAAGGCCCAATACTCCGCTCCTCCTCTCAGCTACCCCCTCGTCGTCCGCACCTTCAAACGCGAGTTCGGCAAAGGACCCCGTGACCTCTTCGACACCTTCGGCCAATCCGCCGCCGCCGGCGCCTCCATCGGCCAAGTCCACAAAGCCACCAAGGACAACAAAACCTACGCCGTGAAGGTCCAATACCCCGGCGTCCGCGAAAGCCTCCGCAGCGACCTCCAAATGGTCAAACCCTTCGCCCTCCGTCTCTTCAACCTCGATTCCGAAACCCTCGACCCCTACATCGCCGAAGTCGAAGCCCGCGTCTCCGAGGAAACCGACTACAAACTCGAAGTCCAACGTTCCATCGATCTCGCCCAAAAATCCAACCACATCCCCCTCGTCCACTTCCCCACCTATTACCCCGAACTCAGCTCCACCAAGGTCATCACCATGGACTGGGTTGACGGTCTTCACCTCGACCAGTTCGCAGCCTCCAATCCTTCTCAGGCTGAGCGCGACGCCATCGGACAAGCCCTGTGGGACTTCTACGACCACCAAATCCACACCCTCAAATGCTTCCACGCCGACCCTCACGCCGGCAACTTCATCGTCCGCGACCGACAACTCTGGATTCTCGACTTCGGCTGTGTCAAAGAACTCGATGAAGACTTCTATCGCGAATACTTCACCATCATGGATGCCGGCCGCACCGCCCGCGACGAAGACTTCGTTCAACTTCTCCGCTCCCTCAAAATCCTCCGCAAGGATGATACGCAGAAAGACGTGAATAAGCTCCTCCCCCTCATCCGCGAATCCGTCGAACTTCTCAGCCGCCCCTTCCAAACGGACACCTTCGACTTCGGTGACGAAGCCTACCTACTAGAAATTGCCTCCTTTGGCGAAAAGGCCCGTACCGACCCTGAACTTCAAAAAATGCAGGGCGGTCGCGGCAACGCCGAAGCCCTCTACATCAACCGTTCCTACTTCGGCCTCTACAACCTCCTTGGCCAACTCAAAGCAAAAGTCCACATCAAGCTCCCCCCATTCATCCGCGAACGAAACAAATCCGCCGCCTGATACGAAACTAAGTCTTTCTTTCAATTATCAGCAAAAGCCTATTCCGCCCTGTTCTTGTCTTCTGCTGCCTTGATCAAACTTCGATACTTTCGACCTTTTGCAAAAACTACATCAATAGCCACAACTGCTCCCTCAGCAGTAATCTTGAAGTTATCCGGTTTGGCTTCGCCTACGACGACCACCCGCTCAGGGTGATAGTAAGCCGCCTCGCCTGCCAATCTCACCTTCTCTTCGGGCATCCGAAAAAAACCTCTGCGAAAAAGCGCTAGCTCAATTTGCTCGATTGTTGGCTCACCCCCCACCACAAGCTTTTGTGAACTAACAATTCCTCCGTCCTCTCGTATCCCCTCAATTCGAACGCCGAGCGGAAAAAAATAATCCGAAAGGAACAAACGATCGAAATATTCACTCAGTATGGAACAGCCCCCCAGCGAAAGGACGCCTCCCGATACAACCAAATTCAATAAGTTGTCTCCACCCACCTTCCAAACCCGCTGGCTACCCTCATCAAAAAAAATCTCATGCTCAATCCCTCCCAACTTACGGACACGTTCTCCATACTGATTCCAACTTGGCGGAGTCGCCAGCAAATGAGGCTTAGCCTGCAAAACCGCTCGCAAAGATTCTTTGAAACCACCAAGAACCCCATCCGAGGCGAGATGAATGATTCCTTCTAGGATTTCCTGCAAGACAGGCTGGCTATTCTTCCGAGGATCCCTTGCTCTCAACTTCGATAAATTGATCGGGTGTTTGCTCCAAAAATTCCCTCGCAGTCAACGTTCTCTGATTCGCCAATGAATCTTGAAGAGTCTGATTTTCCTTTCGAAGCCTCAAATCACGCCGGCCCGTCTTTTCCGCGTTAGACAACTTCTTGAATTTCATAGAAGAAACGAATTTTCCCAGCCGGGGCTTCCCGACCTTCACAGCAATGATTTCAGAATCATTGATATTCTTATCTTCTAAATTATCAGTTTCGACAAGCCCTTTCCTGCCCCACTCTTTCCTCCGAAATCTCAAATTGCCCTTCTGACTCATAATCCCCTCTAACTTCCGTTGACTGCATGCCCAATTTGAAAAGCCCTTTCAATCGAATTCTCGCCTCCCGTCATCTTCACCAAAGAATTACGCATCCGTCAGAGAATCGTTCAACGAATTCTGAAGACTCCTTCGACCAACAAAATCATCACAAAGCTCCTCGAACTCAGCACACCCGCCCCGCCTGACCCCAATTTCTGCACTTCCCCAAACCTCACGCAAATGTCTCTACCCGCCGAATATTCTCTTCCCAAGAAACTCAAGAAGCCCCAAAAATCGCCATAAATCCCTGTTTTTGAGACCTTTAAAGATTCTCAATTTCCTCCTCCCACGGACCATCAACCTCAATTTTTCCACCTCCTTGACCCCTGAGAGTCAGCCTGTTCTGACTAGGTCGTTATGTTCAACACCCTAACATCGACTCTAGCCGCCATCGGCCTCCTCACCCTCGGCCTCCAAGCCGACCAACATTACACCCTCACCGGCTACTGCGACGCCGTCGTCATCCCCGCCGGACAAACCGCTCACATCGTGAGCGCTAGCAACGACTTGGTCCTCCAAATCGAAAAGACCGGTCGCCGTCCCGTCCAATTCCAATTCGAACAATCCAACAACTGCGGAACTTGGGGCAACATTCAAACATCATCCCACAGTCGCCCGACCCTGCCCGCACCTTCGAGCCACTCGCCCGTGCCCATCGCCGGACCCGCCAAACTCTCCCTCCGCACCACCGGAATTCTCACCCTCAAGGTCATCCAGCCCGAAGTTCGCCGCCGGACGACCACCTCTTCGTCCTACGGCCCTCGCCGCTACGCGAAGAATTAACAACTGAAAAACCCAACCCCGGGCCAAACTGGCTCGAACACCCCCTTCCCCTGCAGGGCAACCTGCAGGGGTTTTTCATTTCCTCACCTCCTGTTTCCCATTTTCCTCCGCCATGCGCATTCTCCTCACCGGCACCACCGGCAAACTCGGCGCCTTCCTCGCCCAACAATGGGCCTCCCAACACTCCCTCATCCCCCTCACCCGTGCCGAAGTCGACCTCAGCCAAACCGACGCCCTCCGCTCCTTTCTCGCCAAACAATCCTTCCACGCCATCCTCAATCCCGCCGCCATCTCCACCCCCGAAGCCTGCGAAGCCGCTCCCGAACTCGCCCGACTCGTCAACTCCACCGCACCCCGGATCCTCGCCGAAGCCTGCGCGTAAAAAAACGCCCACCTCATCCACTTCTCCACCGACTACGTCCTCAACGGCGACATCCCCGGCCTCAAAAGCGAATCCGCCAAAACCGGCCCCAACAACATCTACGGCGAAACCAAACTCGCTGGCGAAAAAGCCGCCCTCCAAGCCCTCCCCTCCACCACCATCACCCGCGTCTCCTGGGTCTTCGGTTCCGCAGGACCCGGCTTCCTCGAAAAAATCCTCTCCAAAATCCAAGCCGACCCCACCACCCTCCTCGAAGGCGTCGCCGACAAATTCTCCATGCCCACCTGCGCCTCCGAAATGGCCCAAGCCCTCAACCTCCTCCTCGACCACCGCCCACCCGGCCACTTCCACCTCACCCAAAACGCCGAACAACCCGTCTCCTGGCACACCTACGCCCAAGAAGTCGCCCGCGCCGCCCACAACTTCGGACTCACCAAATCACCCCTCGAAGTCGCTCCTCAGAAAATGGCCAATATCCCCATCCTCCGAACCAACCGGCCCATCCACACCGCCATGACCCCCCAACGCCTCGCCGACGAACTCAACCTGACCATGTCTGACTGGAAAACCGCCCTCCACAACCGGGTACGCGAGCTGCTCGCCTGACGAAATCCATTGACCATCTCCACCCAACTCCACAACCTATCGTCATGAAAATGAGCCTCTTCCTCGGCCTGCTCGCCCCCGCTTTCCTGCTCCTCTTCCCAAGCTGCACCCAAATCGCATCCACCCTCAACGAACCCATCTCCAGCGACTACAACCCCCTCGACGGACCCTCGGCTCCCATCCGCCGCTCCAGCGTCCAATCCGCCCCCACCGGCCCCTCCTACAAACCCGGTCAATGGGTCGAAGCCGCCATGCCCAACACCACCTTCTTCCGCAAAATCCCCCGTGGCTCCGCCTCCGCCGACCAAGTCCTCGAACAAGGCACCCCGCTCAAAGTCGTCTCCACCCGCGACTCCTTCATCAAAGTCGAACTCGAATCAGGCTCCGTCGGCTACGTCCCCTCCATCATGGTCGCAGAAAATGCACCCACAAACGACCCATCCTTCCTCCCTCCTCCACCCGAATCTCCCCTCCAACTCCAAAACTCACCCTCCGTCCCCGAAGCCACCCCCGGAACACTCAACCCCGACGGTCCCACCGTCATCCCGCCACCCTCGAATTTCAACTCCACAACCACCCCCCCCTCCCCCGAAATCACCACCCCCACACCCCCCAACTCAAACGAAATCCTCATCCCGACCACCCCACCCGCCGACATCCCCACCATCGCTCCCTCCCCTCCCACCTCCGGCTCCATCCCCGCTCCCTCAACCAACTCTGGAGACACCATCGACCAAACCATCGGCATCGAATAACCCCCCGCGCCCCTCCGACAAACCGGCTCCCCTCCGGCCAATCCACCCACAAAAATCCCGCCTTCCCGACGGGACCGAATCCCGCTATTCCTCTCGCAACACGCCAAACACGCTATACATGACCCTGCAGCCGAACGAATCTCTCCAAAACCTCCTCGCCGACGCCAAAGCCTCCCTCCTCCACCACTACCAAACCGACGCCACCCTCCTCGCCGCAGCCCCCGGTCGCGTCAACCTCATCGGCGAACACATCGACTACTGCGATGGCTTCGTCCTCCCCCTCGCCATCGAACGCTACATCGTCATCGCCGCCACACCCAATGGCACCAACCAAGTCCGCGCCCGCTCCGGCGAGCAACCCGAAGCCATCATCAACCTCGACTCCGAAGTCACCATCGGCGAGCCCAAATGGTCCAACTACCTCCGCGGCGTCATCGCCGGCTTCCAGCGCCGCGGCCACACCATCCCCGGCTTCGACGCCTGCTTCGTCTCCAGCGTCCCCTCCGGCGGCGGACTCTCCTCCTCCGCCGCCCTCGAATGCGCCGTCGCCACCCTCCTCGAAGGCCTCGTCGACACCACCCTCGACACCAAGGAAAAAGCCCTCCTCGCCCAAAAAGCCGAACACGAATTCGCCGGCGTTCCCTGCGGCATCATGGACCAATTCGCCTCCGCCTTCGGCCAAAAAGACCAACTCATCCTCATCGACTGCCAATCCGAAGAACCCGAACTCATCCCCTTCACCAACCCCGACCTCGAAATCCTCGTCGCCAACACCTGCGTCTCCCACGACCTCTCCGATGGTGGCTACGCCGCCCGCCGCAAAGATACCGAAGACGGCCTCGCCGCCATCGGAAAAAACAGCTGGCGCGATGCTACGGCAGAAGACGTAGAAAACGCCAAAGAACAAATGGGCGACCGCGTCTACCGTCGCTCCCGTCACGTCGTCGGCGAAATCGCCCGCACCGCCCAAGCCGCCGAAGACTTCAAAAACAACGACTACTCAAACATCGGCACCCTCATGAAGGGCTCCCACGACTCTCTTCGCGACGACTTCGAAGTCTCCTGCCCCGAACTCGACCTCATGGTCGCCATCGCCGAACGCATCGGCTTCGAAGGCGGCGTCCTCGGCTCCCGCATGACCGGCGGCGGCTTCGGCGGCTCCACCGTCACCCTCTGCCGAAAAGACCAAGTCCGCGACATCGCCACCGCTCTCCACGAAGAATACCTCGCCCAAACCAAAATCACCCCCCAACTCTTTGCCACCCGCCCTGCCCAAGGCGCCCACCTCATCACCTAAACCCGAGACCGCGGAATCTCCCCCAGCCTCAAAACCTTGCCCTCCGGCATCTGCACCAACGCCAGCGACTGCCGCGCCGTCAACAACAACTCCTCCCCCCGCATCACCTCGAATTCACACCAAAATCGCGCCTTCCCCCACTCCGCCAACCAACCCCGAATCTCCAACTCATCCCCCAACCTTCCCGGCTTCCGATAATCCGCCTCCGTTCGCACCACCACCGGAAACACCCCCGTCTCCCCCATCTCCCGCAACTGAAAACCCATTAATGCCGCCAACTTCGTCCGACACTTCTCCACCATCCGCAAATACGCCAAATTGTGCACCACCGCCCCACAATCCGTATCATAAAACATCACTTCCTCTTCCGTCACACACTCGAACTCTCGGCTCATCCTCCCCACTCTGCCCAAATTCCCCCCCTCCCTCCAAAGCTTTTTCCTTCTTTGCGCCAGCAACCATTTTCTGACACTCTCACAACCGATGACTCGCATTTGGCTCATCCTCCTGACCCAGTTGCTCCCCGCCTCGGCGAACTACGCGCTGCCAGACAACAACGTCTCGCTCATCCGCCTCGAACGCCTCCCCCTCGACATCTCTCATCTCAAAAAACTCGAACAAGACCTCATCACCCTCGGCTTCCGCCACGACTGCCTCGACTCTCCCGCCGCCCGCCAAACAACCTGCCAACTGCTCTTCCTCGCCACTCAACTCAACCCCTCCCGCGACTCCCCAAATCTCATTCACAAAAAACTTCTCGAAGACCCCCTCCAGCGCGAATGGGATTCCCAACGCTTACAAGCCACTCTCGAAAACATCGAAACCATCACCACCTTCCTCCTCTCCCAATCCTCCCACCCCGAAGGCAAAAAACTCGCCCACCTCCTCCTCGACCCCTACGCCACCCTCAAACCCGAATCCGAACTCGCTGCCTTGCGCAAAAAAAGCAGCATCAAAAAACGATGGCAAAACGCCATCCCCCCCATCTCCGCCTTCAAAGACCTCCCCCCAGAACAAACCGAAGCCACCCTTCCCAACCCCTCCGCTCCGCTCGTAGAAGAAGAAATCACCGAAGAAACCCCCTCTCCCATCCCGCCTAGATTCAACAGCCTCGTGAGCTTTCCAGGCTTCATCGAAGTCGAATCCTCCCCCGCCAGACCACGCCAAAAACGCTCCCAAATCGTCTCCCTCAACCTCTCCACCAAACCTCACGAAAAAGGATTCCTTCGACTCGAAATCAGACCAGCCAACCAACCCCCAATCCTCTCCGAAATACGCGACATCGCCCTCACCAACATCCGGAACTTTCACGACCCGGAACTCCTCAAAAACACCTACGGCATGTCCGGGCTCAGCTTCCAATCTTACTACAACTCTCGTAACCAATTTTCTCTCGCTCTACCCCTTGCCCTCACCCTCCACTCCTGCCTCACCGCCCAGGAAATCTCTTCCGACTGGATCCTCTGCGCCGATCTCGACAAACAAGGCAAACTCTCCGTCTCCCCGAACATCACCCAATACCTCGACATCCTCGCCAAAGAATCCCCCCCCCAACCCCGTCGCGTCCTCGTCTCCAAGACAATCGAACCCTACCTCCTTGCCTGCCTCATCCAAAAACAAGACCAACTCTTCCTCGACTTCGAATTCATCTCCTGCAGCAAGATCGACCAAGCCATCAAACTCGTCGTCGAAAACAACGCCTCCCCCTCCACCCTTTCAGCTCAAAAACAATTCGCGGAAATCCGCCGAGTCGCCGAAGGCAAATCTCTCGGTGCCTTCGTCACTAACTCCCATGTCCTCTCACGCCTCCAACAAGTCGCCAACGACGATCCAAACCATCTCTCGGCCCGACTCCTCGCCATCCGCGGCTCGAATAGCTACCCCTCCAAATTCGAAACCGAAGTCCTCGCCGCCCACCTCACCACAAGACTCTACCCCCTCAAACGACTCCCCTACCTCCAAACCAGACAACTCGAAGAAACCGCCTTCAACTCCATTCATCAAACCATCCGCGACGACATCGATCCCCTCGAAAAATTCGTCGCCCTCAACGACCGCGAACTCTACCAAAAAACACTCTCCGTCGTTAACCTGCTCCGCACCATGGGCCGCGAACAACAACGCAACGACACCGCCAAATTTCGGGCAACCTACACAAAATTCCAAATCGAAACCTTCGACCTCACCTCCAAATTCGCCGAACTCCTCAACCAACCGGCTCCCAAAACACCCCCCGCTGTCAGCCTCCTCGAACGCCGCCGGGAAAAACTCTAATCCTCCTCGAAATTCCGCGAAACCAAACCCGCAAGCGCCTCTAAAGCCGCTTCCTCATCTGAACCATCCGCAGAAACCTCCAATTGCGAACCATTCCCCGCCGCTAACATCATCAATCCCATAATGCTCTTGCCATCAATCTCCTCACCATCCTTCTCCACCCGAATCTCCGAGTCAAACTGACTCGCAATCTTCACAAACTGCGCGGCGGGACGGGCATGAATCCCCAACTGATTGGTGACGGTGAGTGTTCGCGTGACTGCCATTGGACCCGCGAACCATACGGGACAGCCCCAACCTCATGAAAGGGAAAATTTCCCGAACTCCATTCTCCTGTCTTGACACAACCACTTGCCTCACTAGTCTCTCGCCCCCCCACTGGCCCGCCTGACCGGCCAAACACAAAAATCCCTCTCTATTCAACACCATGAAACGGACCTACCAACCTTCCAAGCGCACCCGCAAGCGCCAGCACGGATTCCGCGCCCGCATGGCAACCAAAGCCGGTCGCAACATCCTTTCCAATCGCCGCCGCAAAGGCCGTAAACGCCTCTTGCCCAAGGGCGCAGAGATTCACTTCAAGCGCCACACCGTCCAACACAACACGAAGTAACTCGGCGGTACCAACTGATTTCCAAAAACCGGTGCGACCCGCTCGCTCCGGTTTTTTTGTGCCCTCCCTCCATGAAACTGCCCCGCTCACGAACCCTCAAAAGCCGTGCCGACTTCCAGGCCGTCCGCGAAAAAGGACAATCCGCCTCAGGAAAATTTCTTGTCCTCGCCTCCCTCCCCAAACCCGGACAACCACAATTCCGCTTCGGTCTCATCACCACCAAAAAAACCGGCAAAGCCCACGAACGAAACCACATCCGCCGCCTCATTCGCGAAATTCTCGTCTCCGAAGGTCCCCGTTTCACCCCGCAAGCCGACCTTGTATTCATCGCCCGCTGGCGCGCCAAAGACGCCACCCTCCCCCAACTCAAACAAGACATCCTCAAGCTCGCCAAAAAACTCAACCTCACCCAACCCTCCTAAACACCCTCCCAAAAACCTGACACTCCTCGATCGAAGTCTGGACTCTGGATTCTGGATTCTGGACTCTTCCCAAACGATGTCAGCCGATCTCAAAGCCTACCTCACCCAAAAACGCGGCCTCATTGACGCCCACCTCGACACTCATCTCCCCGACGAAACCGTCACCCCCTCAAAAATCCACGAAGCCATGCGCTACTCCGTCTTCGCGGGCGGCAAACGCCTTCGCCCCATCCTCACCCTCGCTGCAGCCGAAGCTTGTGGCGGCCCCGAAGAAAACGCCCTCTTCCCCGCCTGCGCCGTCGAACTCCTCCACACCTACTCCCTCGTCCACGACGATCTCCCCTCTATGGACGACGATGACCTCCGCCGCGGTCGCCCCACCTCGCACATCGTCTTCGGCGAAGCCCTCGCCGTCCTTGCTGGCGACGCCCTCCAGGCAGAAGCCTTTGCATTCATCGCTCGAACCCCACCATCTACCACCTTCACCGTAGCCGAATACCTCCATGACTTCGCCCTCTGTGCCGGCTCTACTCAACTTATCGGCGGCCAGGTCCTTGACCTCGAAGGCGAAGGAGCCAACGTCCTCCTCTCCCACCCCGAACTCATCGCCATCCACGAACGAAAAACCGCCGCTCTTCTCACCACCTCCATTCGCCTCGGTGCCATGACCGCCGGCTGCACCCCCGACCAACTCAGCGCCCTCACCGACTTCGGCTACAACCTCGGCCTCGCCTTCCAAGTCATCGACGACATCCTCGACGTCACCGCCGACACCGCCACCCTCGGCAAAACCGCCGGCAAAGACCAAGCCACCGACAAATCCACCTACCCCGCCATCCTCGGACTCGAAGAATCCAAAGCCGAAGCCAAACGCCTCACCCAACTCTCTCTCTCAGCCCTAGAACCCTTCGGCCCCACCGCCACCCACCTCACCCAAATCGCCCACCACCTCCTCGACCGCGAGTTTTGAGATTGAACAAGAGACAAAGGAGAGAACAGAACCCATAATGAAAACAAATTTGGAGGAGTTTAATTCGCTCTCAAAAGAAATCATCGGGGCAGCAATCGAAGTTCATAAAGATAAAGGTCCCGGCTTGATTGAATCAATTTATGAATGGTGTCTCCTGAGAGAACTCGAACTTCGAAAGATCAGAGTTGAGAGCCAAAAAAATGTAACCATTCAATACAAGGGATGTACGCGCGATGAACCATTGCGTTTCGATGTGCTGGTTGAAGACAAGATTCTCGTAGAAGCAAAAGCAGTCGAAAAAATTTTGCCAATCCACAAAGCCCAGCTCCTCAGTTATATGAAACTTCTTAATATCCCAGTAGGCCTTCTGATCAATTTCAATCAACTCAAGCTCACGGAAGGGGTTCACCGTCTCGTCCTCCCAAAACACTAAATCCTATTCTCCGTTCTCTCCGTTACCTCCTGTTCAAAAAACACAATGCCCAAGGACAAAAAACTCACCCCCATGATGGCCCAATACCAAGCCATCAGAAGAACCCTCCCCGAGGACATCCTCCTCCTCTTCCGCCTCGGCGACTTCTACGAAATGTTCTTCCAAGACGCCCAAATCGCCGCCCCCATCCTCAACGTCGCCCTCACCAAACGCAACGGTATGCCCATGGCCGGCGTCCCCCACCACGCCGCCACCGGCTACATCGCCAAACTCGTCAAAGCCGGCAAACGCGTCGCCATCGCCGAACAAACCAGCGAACCCAGACCCGGCCAAATTGTCGAACGCGAAGTCGCCCAAATCATCTCCGCCTCCACCATCGACGACCTCACCCTCCTCGACGACACCAAGCACAACTACCTCGCCGCCGCCTGCCTCCTCGGCTCCGGGAAAAAACAATCCTACGGCCTCGCCTGCGCCGACCACTCCACCGGCGAATTCTCCCTCGCCGAATTCACCGACCTCGAACTCCTCCGCGACGAAATCCACCGCCTCGCCCCCTCCGAGCTCCTCATCCCCGACGACCAACTTCAACAACTCGGGCAACTTCCCGGCTCCTTCCACTACGACGCCTACGCCTTCCTCCCCGAACAAGCCACCCACACCCTCTGCGATCACTTCAAAGTCAAAGCCCTCCACGGCTTCGGCTGCCACGAAATGACCTCCGCCATCGCCGCCGGCGGAGCCGCCCTCCACTACCTCGCCCATCAACTCCGCCGCAACTGCGACCACCTCACCACTCTCAAAGTCCGCGACCACGCCGCCCACGTCCTCATCGACACCGCTTCCCAACTCAACCTCGACCTCGTCACCTCCCGCTCAGGCACCCAACACACCCTCCTCTCCACCCTTGACCGCACCCGCACCCCCATGGGCGCCCGCAAACTTCGCGACTGGCTCCTCCACCCCCTCCGCGACCTCACCTCCCTCAACGCCCGCCTCGACACCGTCACTCAACTCCTCAACGAACCCTACCTTCTCTCCAAACTCCGCGAATCCCTCAAAGACATCCGCGACATCGAACGCACCACCGGCCGCCTCTCCCAGGGCCACGGCAACCCTCGCGACCTCAAAACCCTCCAAACCTCCCTCCAACAGCTCCCCGACCTCCGCGCCGACCTAGAATCCTTGTTAGGAGCGCGGGTTTCCAACCCGCAACCTGAAGACTCCCAGACCTCCCTTGCAAACAACCTCCACACCCAAATCCACGAATTCCCCCAACTTACCCAATTACTAGAAGCCTCCCTCGCCGACGAAGTCCCCGCCTCCCCTAAAGACGGCAACCTCATCCGCGACGGCCACTCCTCCGAACTCGACGAACTCCGCGCCGCCTCCCGCGAAGGCAAAAACTGGCTCGCCCAACTCCAGGAAACCGAACGGCAACGCACCGGCATCGACTCCCTCAAAATCAAATTCAACAACGTCTTCGGCTACTTCCTCGAAGTCACCAAAGCCAACGTCAGCAAAGTCCCCGACGACTACCACCGCAAACAAACCATGGCCAACGCCGAGCGCTACATCACCCCCGCGCTCAAAGACATGGAACAAAAAATCCTCGGCTCCGACGAACGCGCCAAAGCCCTCGAATACGACCTCTTCGTCTCCCTTCGGCAAGAAGTCTGCAACCACCTCACCCCCCTCCAACAAACCGCCGACGCCCTCGCCACCCTCGACGTCCTCCTCTCCTTCGCCGACACCGCCCAACTCCACCAGCACACCCGCCCCCATCTCACCACCGACCGCTCCCTCCACCTCACCAACGCCCGCCACCCCGTCCTCGAACAAACCCTCGTCGAAGAGAAATTCGTCCCCAACGACACTTCCATGGATCCTGAAACCGGACGACTCCACATCCTCACCGGACCCAACATGGCCGGCAAATCCACCTACATCCGCCAAGTCGCCCTCATCACCCTCATGGCCCAAATCGGTGCCTACATTCCCGCCGAATCTGCCACCATCGGCCTCGTCGACAAAATCTTCTGCCGCGTCGGTGCCTCCGACGACCTCGCCCAAGGCCAATCCACCTTCATGGTCGAAATGAACGAGACCGCCCTCATCGTCAACAACGCCACCGCCGACTCCCTAGTCATCCTCGACGAAATCGGACGCGGCACCGCCACCTTCGACGGCCTCTCTATCGCCTGGGCCGTCGCCGAACATCTCCACGACGAGACAAAGTGCCGCGCCCTCTTCGCCACCCACTACCACGAACTCTGCGACCTCGCTTCTACTAGAGAGGCCATCGAGAACCACAACGTCGCCGTCCGCGAGTGGAATGAAGACATCATCTTCATCCGCAAAATCCAACCCGGCCCCGCCGACAAATCCTACGGCATCCAAGTCGCCCGCCTCGCCGGCCTCCCCCAACCCATCATCGCCCGCGCCACCGAAATCCTCTCCCACCTCGAACTCAACTCCCACAAACCCCAGTCCGAAGAAAAACCCCAGCCCAAAAACCCCAAACAGACCCTCCCCGAATCCCACTCCCTCCAACTCGACCTCTTCTGAAACTTCTAGCGGAATTCAGAGTCGAACCATTGAAACGAACTCTGCAAACCTGACCTGTCTGTCCCACCTTCTTTCAGTCGCTCACTTTCACTATAAAAGGTATTCTGCGACTCAAATTCTTCAGGGAGCCAAGAAGCAAGAGGCACTTCCGTAATCTCAACCGAGTCAAAAGCACCGTCTTCATCACCAATCGATAAACCCAAATGGCGCACCATAATTTGCCCCATCACCCATTTTTCATTTTTCCTCTGAACCGCATTTTCGCGAATTGCGGACTTCAACCTCCGATCCGCAGGAGAATCAATTCTTGTATAGGCTCGAACCCGATTGGCTCCATCCCAATCCTCCACCAACCACGAACTCCACTCCTCTCTGGGGTGAGCACCACCAAAAACATCGTCGTTCGCAATAAAGGCTCTCATCAAAATCGACTCAGTAGGTTCAATTTCTAACAGGGCATCCCAAGTCATTTCACCAACCCCTGCCGAAAATTCCCAGAACACCTTAAACACATCACGCTCTTGAAGAACAACCAGGGGAGACTTCTGATCACTACTGGTAACTTGGTAGAAATAAACCGAACGCTCTCCATCTCGCCGCCTCCCACGAAACTCCAATTCGTAACTGCCTGGATCAGGCAAAGGTTCGTAAAATAGCTCGAGTTGCTCCTCAATTTTTTCAGCCTGAAAAATGTAAGGCTTGGCCGCATTCAATGAAATCGCATTCAAAAACCCCCTCGCCTCGCGCTCCGCATTCCGGAAGTCCGGTTCATCGGCCCACTTTTCACCCTGCATCACCGCAACCAGACCATCCTCAGAGTTTTCTCCGGGATTCATCCAATCCTCCATGAACACCGTCGTCAAAACCACGAAAATCAGCAGTAGGAACAACCCGCAGGATAGCATAAAAATCGGGTGCCTCTCAACCCACTGTGCCACCGGAGAAGCTTTACGCGCCGCATGCTCATCAGTCAGTGCCTGCGAATTTCTTCTGAAATTTGCAAAATCCTCCGCCGCTTCCCGGCGAACCAAAACAGGCGAATTCAATGGACCCATCCGTTCGTCCAATCGCGTGCCATTCGGTAAAACAGTCTCGCTTCCCCGCTCATAATCCTCCTCCTCATGAAAAAGTACCGTTGCTTTCTCCATGCCAGAATCCACAGACGGACTCGGCAAAGGCTCAGAAATCACATCCGCATGATGTCCATTTTTGCCATTCCCGTTCGCCTTCGAGGAAACCTCTAAACCCAGTTCCTTCACACCCTCCCGCAAAAGATCAGAGGTGACGCTATCTCGATTCCCCTCAATCGCCAAAGCCAAGCGCTCAATCGCTCGTGCAATGGCAAGATTGCTCTCAATCCCCGGATCCTCAACCTTCGTCAAATGGTTATGCCCATTCTTCTGATAACGATTGACCAGAACTTCCGACTGCTTCGGCATCTGCTGCAAATCCGCATGCTCAAACTGCTCGGGCAATTCCATGCTCACCGGAATAGCCATCACGTCCTCAATACTCCGTCGCCGCAGCAAAACCTCGCAACTCGGGCAAATCGCCTCGGCATCAGGGTCGTTCGCTTCGAACGGCACACTCGTTCCACAGGCGGCACATTTTAACAAAACTGGCATCAATAGCGCATTGTAATTCCCTTTCGGGGAAACAGTTTGAACTCAATTCTAACCCTTCTGGCAAGTGAAAGTCGGCTTCTAACCAAAGCCCAAAACACTCCCAGACTCTCCCCCACGACTCCCCATCGCCCTCACACCTCTCTCAAAGGCCCTCACCACCTGAACACCCCCCCACCTTCAATTCCCCCTACTCCACTACCGTCAACGATGAAGCGTCAACAGAGCCTTCAACCACCGCGACTCGACCTTCCGCCTCTTTCACTGGCTCCAACGCATAACCCTCCACCGCGGCATCGCTCACATAACTCGTCAGCATCCATCCAAAAAGCGCCGTTCCAGAAACTGCCAAAAATAATCGAACCTTCATCGTCTCAATCGGGGAGGGCGCCCATGCATTGCGTTCTCCGTATCGTCAAGACCATCTCGCAGACAATTTGGTTACAAAAAAGAGCGCCCAAAGAACAATAACAGGGGCCTCCTTTTTAGTTAAGAAAAATTAACTAAAAGATCCGAGCTCACTTCCGGCTCACAACCCCCGGCTGTCCCGACGTCCCAAATCGATTCACCGCCGTCACCGCAACCGCTTCGGCTCCCGCCGGAATCGTGACCCCACTCGCCCCTGCAGAAACCACATGCGTACACTTCCAAGTCCGCCCATACCGAGCCTGCACCGCGTAACGCTTGGCCCCCGAAACACGACCCCAACTCACCTGCACTCCGCGACCCCCTCCCAAAGCCCGCACGACCGGACTCCCCGGAGGCTTCCGGTCCAACCAAGGCATCGGCGGCACCAAAGCCGGCTCCTGATAAAAATTCCTCTGCAACGCCGAACTCACCCCCCCCCGATTCTGCATCAACGACTTCATGCTCCAATGCACATGCCCAACCCAGTTTTGACCCACCCTTCGCGTCAACCCCACCTGTCGCACAATCTCGCTCGCCGGCCGTCCCGGATCCTCACTCGAATTGATCCGCGCCGTCGCCACACCGGGCCAAACCGGCCGACTCCCCTGCTGCCGCCACCAACTCAACAAACTCGAAAAACTCTGCGGACCTGCAATCCTCCAATACAACTGCGGACTCAGATAATCACACCAACCATTCCGCAGCCACTTCCGCGAATCCGCCGACAAATGCTCATACGCATCAATCCGTGCCTCCACTCCACTCGGGACCCCTGGCCGCCAAATCCCAAACGGACTAATTCCCACCCGCACCCACGGCTTCGCACTCTTCACCTGCGAATACATCTGCTGCACAAAACCATCCACATACGCCCGCCGCTGCCCCGGAGAACGCCCATCCGGGAACTTCTGCAAACGCTGCCCGGCTTTGTTCACATCCGGATACGGATAAAAATAATCATCGATATGCAAACCATCGATGTCATAGCGCCGAACCACATCCATCATCACCCGCAAAGCTCGCTCCCGCGTAAACGAATTCGCCGGATCCATCCACTTGTAAGTCTTGAAACGACGAATCACCGATGGATTCGTCCGCGAAACATGATCACGACTCGCCGGCATGCTCGCATTCGGTAACGCCCGAAACGGATTGAACCACGCATGCACCTCGATTCCCCGCGCATGCGCCTCCTCAACACAAAACTGCAACGGATCATACCCCGGCGAACGCCCCATCGTCCCCGTCAACCACGAACTCCATGGCTCAATCGAAGACCGATACACCGCATCCGCATTCGGCCTCACCTGAAAAATCAAGGCATTCATATTCATCGCCTTCATCCGGTTCAAAATCCCCCGCAACTCAGCCTGCTGACTCGCCGCGCTCAACCCCTTTCGACTCGGCCAATCAATATTATAAACACAAGCCGACCACGCACCCCGAAACTCCCTTGGCACCGCCGGCGGTCGCTCTCGCGTCGGCCCATACGACTGACCAAACAACGAAATCGTCAACAACAACAAAACACCAAGCACTTGGGGGGGATTCACCCCGAAAACCTTCCACAGCAACCTCGTCCCTCAAGCCCAAACCGTGTGAACCATGGTCAACATCTCTTCACTTCAAGAAGAGCATCTTGACACCGATCAACACCATCAATCCCCCAAACACCTTCGTCAGCGTCTGATTCCCCAGACTCCGCATCAAATCCGTCCCAAACCACGCCGCCACCGCTGCCCCCAAAGCCGTCAAACCCACCAACTTCCAATCAATCAAACCCGTCTTGTTCGCCACATGATTCGCCGTTCCCATCGCCGCCGTCACCACCACAATCGCCAATGAAGTCGCCACCGCACTCTTCTGCTCCATCCCCAGAATCATCCCGAACAACGGCACCATCACAATCCCGCCCCCCCACTCCACACAACGCCCCCACCAAACCCGCAAACACCCCCACCAACAAAGCCGTCAGCACAAACTTCATCACCCCGCCAATTTCACCACAAGTCGATGCAACACCAAGCGATGATCGAGTCCCGTCGTCACCAAAGCCTTATCCGCCTCCAAACAATCCTCCAAACCCTGCCGCAACTGCCCCATCGACTTCCTGCCCACCTTCCCCGCTGCCGCAAACAAACCCCACGCATTCACCCCCCCATCCTTCTTCTTCGGAAAAATCGCCCGCACCTCAGGCGGCAAACCCTCCAACCCCCCCTGAAATGCCCGGTAATTTCCCGTCGGAACCCGCTGCTCCAACGCCAAACCCGCATAAAACAAATTTCGCACCGTCGGAATAATCGCCGCCCGCATCAACCCAATCGCCGACTCCCCCTTCTCTAACAACGCATCGATCAACTCCACCGCCCGCGCTGCCCGACCACTCTCAATCGCCCGCGAAATCTCCCAAATCACCCCCTTCCGCGTCGCCGGCACCAACAACCGCACCGACTCCAAATCCACCTCCGCACCCTCCCCCAAATACAACGCCAACTTCTCCAACTCGCTCCCCACCTGCCGCGTATCCTCCCCCGCCAACTGCACAAACAAATCCAACGCCTCCTCCCGAAAACTCATCCCCAACTCCTTCGCCCGCCGCACCACCATCACCGCCACCTCATCCTCCCAACCCTCCTTCGACACATCGATCTTATCAAACACCAACACCTCCGCATTCTTCGCCATCCACTTATAAAATGCCCGCCGCTTATCCACCCCCCGCGCCGAAATCAACACCTCCACCTCCCCCGGCACCCCCCCCTTCAAACACTCCAACAAATTCTCCACCCCCGCCGTCGCACGCTCCGCATTCCCCGTCCGATCATCCCCAAAAAAACTCGCCCCCTTCAACCACACCACCTTCTCCCCCCCGAAAAACCCCAAGGTCTGCAACCCCTCAATCACCCGTGTCGAAATCTCCCATGCCCCCTCCGCATTGTCCGC
>JBCCZX010000030.1:0-21064 GCA_039186735.1 Verrucomicrobiota bacterium
GTCCCCGGCCCAAGCCTCTCACCTTCTGGCAAAAAATCCTCAAAGCCATCGGGCTTTACAAGGATCCCGCTGAAGCGAAGAGCCCGAAACACAAGAATGCCGACACCGGCAAAGTCAGCCGTTCAGGCGGCCCCGTCGCCGGAAACAAAGGGAGCGGAAAGAAGGAAACACGTTCCAACAAATCCTCCACCCCCACCGTGGTGGAATCCACCCGACTCTACGTCGGCAATCTCTCCTACGAAGCCTCCGAGTATGACCTCGAAGAACTCTTCAAGGGCATCGGAAGCGTGCGCAAAGTCGAACTCGTCTACAATCGCCGCACCCACAAATCAAAAGGCTACGGCTTCTTGACCATGGGCGCACTCGATGAAGCCAAGCGCGCCGTTGAAGTCCTCCATGATCAGCCCTTCATGGGGCGTCGCCTCATCGTCAACGGAGCCCGCTCAACTGGCCCCGCCGAAGGCGATGCCGAGGGAATTCCTCGCGACCCCTCGAAGCGGCAATCTACGCCAGCTCAATCCGAGTCGAAGATCGACTCCACCAACATCCCTGAAGAAGAAGAAGTCCACTCGCTCGCGCCTCAAGACTAAGCGAACACCAAGACTGAAAATCTCACTCACCCCCTCCTGGTCGTCCCGGTGAGGGGGTTTTTCGTGCCCACCTGAAAAAATTGAAACTAACTCCGAACCAATAAACTGCTCCCCGTCATCTCGCCCGGTTGCGGCACCCCGAGCATATCTAACAGAGTGGGAGCCACATCCGCCAAGATTCCATCTTTTACGGAAATTTGTGAAGCTTCACCTTCAATATAAATTAAATGCACCAGATTGGTCGTATGCGCAGTATGGGGCGAACCATCGGCATTTCTCATGAACTCACAATTCCCATGATCCGCCGTAATCAAAAGCTTTCCTCCCAAACGCAGCGTCTCCTCCACCACAGCCTTCACGCTCGCATCAATCGTCTCCACCGCTTTCATCGCGGCTTCCACGTCACCCGTATGCCCAACCATGTCCGGATTCGCAAAATTCAAAAT
The DNA here is from genome assembly GCA_039186735.1 of Verrucomicrobiota bacterium. Classification (GTDB taxonomy): domain Bacteria; phylum Verrucomicrobiota; class Verrucomicrobiia; order Verrucomicrobiales; family Akkermansiaceae; genus Roseibacillus. The sequence continues at coordinate 1,037 of JBCCZX010000030.1, forward strand.
CACCAAATCGTAATCCTTCAACTTCTCGACGACTGTCCCCGTCACTTCTTCCGCACTCATTTCCGGTTTCTCGTCGTAAGTCGCACAATCCTTCGGTGACGGAATGATGAACCGATCTTCCCCCGCAAACTCCCCTTCTACCCCTCCGTTGAAGAAGTAAGTCACATGCGGATACTTCTCCGTCTCGGCAATCCGCATCTGGTTCTTCCCTGCTGCCGCCACAACCTCCCCCAGCACCTTCTTCATCGTCTCCGGCGGAAAAGCAACCGGACAGCCATACGTCTCATCATACTCCGTCAGTGTCACATAATGCACATCCGGCCTCCCGTTGCGCTCAAAACCCTGGAACTCCTCTCGTAAAAAGACCTCCGAAAGCTGTCGCGCCCGGTCTGCTCGAAAATTAAAGAAAACCACCACATCCCCATCACGCACCCGCCGCTCTCCTGCCGCTTCAAAAATCATCGGCAAAAGAAACTCATCCGTCTTCTCCTCTTCATACTTCTCCGCAATCGCTTCACTCGGCAACACCGCCTTCGCCTCACCCTTCCCGTCCACAATCGCATCCCACGCCAACTGCGTCCGCTCCCACCTCTTGTCTCGATCCATCGCATAATACCGCCCGACAACCGTCGCAATCTTCGCTCCCGATTCCGCCAACTGCTCCTCCACCTTCCCCACAAACTCTCGACCTCCTGTCGGTGACGTATCCCGTCCGTCCGTAATCGCATGCACAAAAATATCTTCCACCCCAACCGATTTGGCCTCCGAAGCCAACGCCACCAGATGGTCCTGATGGCTGTGCACTCCCCCATCAGACAACAGCCCAATCAAATGCAAACGCCTCCCCTTCGCCTTCTCAAAAGCCTCCTTCAACGTCTCATTCGTCCCCAACTCACCGTCACCAATACAACGATGAATCCGCGTCAGATCCTGATAAACAATCCGACCAGCCCCCAAATTCAAATGCCCAACCTCAGAATTTCCCATCTGGCCTTCAGGCAACCCCACATCCAAACCCGAAGCCGAAAGATGTCCCCGAGGATATTTTGGTAAAAGCACCTCGTCATGAAACGGCGTACGGCCCAACTCCACCGCATTCCCATCCTGCTCGGCAGTTTCCGCGCCTCCCGGATTCAATCCCCAACCATCACGAATAATCAAGACAACCGGCTGTTTCGACATGCCGCCATCTAGCCGACAAGTGCCCCTCACACAAGAGCACCCTCAGAAAAGCTGACAGCGCAAGACTCTGCCCTTTGCACCCAAAGCCCACTCCAACTAGGCTCCTCGCGGCGTGTTTCTTCGCATCGACAACCTCCGTGTCCACTTCCCAGCCAAACGGAATTTCTTGGGCCACGCAGTCGACGAACCCGTCAAAGCCGTCGATGGCGTCTCACTCTCCCTCACCAAAGGAGAAATCCTCGGCCTCGTCGGTGAATCAGGCTGCGGAAAATCCACCCTCTCTCGCGCCGTCATGCAACTTCAGCAACCCACCGACGGACACGTAATCCTCGAAGATCTCTCCCTCACCCGCCTTCCCCGCTCCGCCGTCCGCCAACACCGTCTCGATTTCCAAATGGTGTTCCAAGACCCCTACGCCTCCCTCAACCCTCGCATGACCGTCTTCTCCATGCTCGCGGAAGCCATCTCCCGCCGACACCCAGCTCTTCCAAAAAAACAGCAAACCGAAAGAGTCAGTCAACTCATGAAGCGAGTCGGCCTCGACCCGCGTCACATGCGGAAATATCCCCACGAATTCTCCGGTGGCCAACGCCAACGCGTTGCCATCGCCCGCGCCCTCGCCCCCGAACCCAAACTCATCATCGCCGATGAACCCGTCTCTGCTCTCGACGTCTCCATCCAATCCCAAATCCTGAACCTTCTTCTCAAACTGAGAGACGAGCTCAATCTCACCATGATCTTCATCTCTCACGACCTCTCGGTCGTGCGTTACCTCGCCGACAACATCGCCGTCATGCGCTCAGGAAAAATTGTCGAATACGGAACCGCTGAACAAGTCTTCACCCAGCCCGCTCACGACTACACCCGCACCCTCCTCGCTGCCGTTCCTCGCATCCAGACCACCTCCGCTTGAAAGCCCTCTAAAGAACAACCTCCATCAACCCGACCAAGGAAACTTAACCGGCTGATTCGCCACGTTCTTCACACCTTCCCACGTGACATCTTGATTCATCACGTTCTTCACATCCTGCCAATTGAGCACCTCACGATTCAACTCCTGCATCAACAAGTGACACCACCGTCGGCAACGCCGCGCCGTCCCGTCACCCAGCTCATCACAAACAGCTGCCATCGCCGCACAACGCTCAATGCACCAAGCCGCATACCGCGGCAAATGCTGACTGTCTCGCGCGACCGCAGTGTTAAATTCATCGCAGGCCGAAATACAGTCATTGATCGTCGCATGCTCATTCGCATCCAACTGCAGCGTGTCCGCAAGGCTCTCACAAGCAGCTTGCGTATTTTCGACGACCAAAGCCGTCATGAACTTTTCAGGGAGTCCACCAGAGACTCCCCCATCGAGGGGCAAAGAATTAGTATTCGCAGTCATCAGTAAGGGTGATTGGCAACTGTGGAATGAATTTGAACCGAGAGTTTCAAGATGTTCAATTTTTTTTCAGTTTTCGAAGATAAGGGCCACAAGGAAATTAGTCATTCCGAAATATTTGGGTGTATTTATAGCCTAGTTATCTCGCTATTTCAACCATTCCACAGAATGGCACGGACCCCCCGAAAAATGGAGCTTTCCCGACTCTTTGTTCGCCCTTCCGCAAAGCAAATCCTCAATAAACACGAATTTTCTTTTTATAAAAAATCCAGATTTCTAGATTCTCAGTGATTCAAAAAATATTAAGACTTACCCAATATTTCCGTTAAGAACTCTTAACTAACTCTTCAGATTGACCAATTTCATCCCCACAGACCTCAAACACGCCCCCTCCCAACAAGCGACCGCCCTCATAAAAGGCGCAAATCTGCCCCGGCGCGATTGCCCGCTGTGCATTCTCGAATTCCACCTCGCAGCCACCTCCATCAATCCACCCCAGTCGAATCTCTTCCGCTTTGGCCCGATAACGGGGCTGTGCAGACAAGCGAACATTTCTCGGTTCAGCAATCCACGAAACTGAACCCACTTGCCAAACTCGACTGTAAAGCCCTTCTGTCTCCATTTGATCCCAACCCACCACCAAACGGTTTGTCTCCACCTCCTTTCTCACCACCACATAAGCCATCCCCTCCCGCGGCGAAGCAACCCCGTGCCCTTTCCGCTGTCCAAGTGTGAACAGGTGCAAGCCTCGATGTTCTCCAAGAACTTTTCCTGACGTATCCACAATCTCGCCTGGCTTATCTGGAACGTAATGCTCCAGAAAATCAGCCATCTTCACATTACCAATAAAACAAATCCCCTGGCTATCCTTCTTCTCCGCCGTCGGCAAAGCAAAGCGACGCGCTTCCTCCCGAACACGCGTCTTCAACAATTCCCCCACTGGAAAAAGAGCATGACCAACCTGCTCTGGAGTCATCATCGACAAAAAATAGGACTGATCCTTATTCGGATCGGCCCCTCTCAAAATCGCCACCTCCCCACTCTCTAAATCCCTCCGGCGAGCATAGTGTCCAGTCCCCACCGCCTCAAACCCTTGGCTCTTGGCATAATCCAGAAACACTCCGAACTTCATCTCCCGATTGCAGAACACATCGGGATTCGGTGTCAGCCCCGTCTGATAACCATCCAAAAGATAATCCACAATCCGCTCACGATACTGTTGAACGAGATCAACCACACGAAACTCGATCCCAAGCGCCTGTGCAACCCGATGCGCATCCTCAACATCTTCCTCCCAAGGACAATCCCCCACAATCCCCTCCTCATTAATCCAATTCTTCATGTAAGCACCCACCACCTCATGCCCCTGCTCCAACAACAGCGCCGCCGCCACCGAAGAATCTACTCCCCCTGAAAGTCCCACCAACACCCGTGCCATGTCGATATCTACCCCCGTTCCACGAAAACGAAAATGGCATTCTCTCTCTCTTGCCTGCCCCGTCTCACCACTTTAGACCTCTCTCCCGCATGTCCGAAAACGCGAACTCCCGCCCTCCCGCCAAAAACTCACCTTTCGCCGGCTGCAGCATCATCATTGCTGCAGCAGTAATGATGGTCTTCTTAATTGGCTTCACCATCTGGTCCCTATTCCGCGTCAACGACGAAATCACCAAATTTACCCAAGGAACCGCCGTCACATCCCCCGTCCTCGACCCGACTCAATTCGAACAAGAATTTGTCGACCTCTCTCAGCGCCTCGACGGATTTGCCGCACAAATCCAACTCGACGAAAAGGCTGAAGCCGAACTCACCGCCACTCAACTCAACCTTGCCATCGCCTCTCACGACCTTTTCAAAGAACTACGCGGGAGCTTCTTCATCCAAAAAATCACCCCTGCAGGGATCGAAGCCCAAATTTCTTACAAACTCAACGGCCAGCCCCTCGGCGACGGATCACCCCGCTACCTCAATGGCACCCTCTTCGGAAAACCAGTCCTAGACGGAGGCCAAGTCCTTCTCGAAACAACCCGCATCGAATCCCTCAAAGGCATCGTCCCCGAAGAATTCGTCGCTCATCTCGCAGACCATCAAATCACCGCACCCTACGCCGAACACGAAACCATGGGGCCGATCATGAAAAAACTCACCTCAATCACCACCAGCGATGGCAAGTTGATCCTCACCGCAGACCCAGCTGTTGCACCACCCCTCCGCGAGGTCACTGACGAAGAGGTCGCCGATTCCGCTCGTCGCGGTGTGATGATTTTCCTCTCAGTCGTAATCATCATGATTGTGTTCCTCGTTGTTTTTCTGCGGCCCAAAAACAAGCCCTCGACTCCCGAATAGAACCCATCACCACACAGATTTCCCTTGTCTTTCCCCCCTCAGATCAATATCTCCTCCCTCCCGCGTGCGAGCGGGCCACGAAAAACCGGGTAGGTGGCCGAGTGGTTAAAGGCGGCAGACTGTAAATCTGCTCACGTAAGTGTACGCTGGTTCGAATCCAGCCCTGCCCACCACCTCTCCTCCTAACTTGGCAGAATCCTCAGGAGAAAGCCCAAATCCAGCTCCTCCCAGCAAACCACTACAGTTCCTCAGTTGCGGCGAATCCTCACCACCGTCTCTCCAGGATGATAAAGATCGAGAAGGTCTCGTGCTTGCAGCTCCCGAAATTCCTCATTCTCTCGCATCGCCTGAAGCTCACGCCGCCTCTGGTCAGCAGTATCCAAAATTCCCTCTTCCTGCTCCAGGGTCGTGGCTAAATCATTCTCTAACTCCTGCAATTTCTTCCACTGCGGCACCACACTCACCCCGACCGCCACACAAATCAGCGCTAACAAGACCACAAAAGCCGCTTTATTCAGGAAGCTCATCCCCTGCATCCGCGCCTCCACCACCTGCCGCGAGGGGCGTTTTTTCCGGGATTTGCGCTTTCGGGACGGCATCAACAGAGTCTGCCAAATTTACTTAAGATTAGCAAAATAAAACCCCGCCAGCCGAAGACGAGCGGGGTCTAAAAATCTCGCAGGAGCAACAACAACTAGCCCAAGACCTTCATCTTACCGCCAAAAATCGCATCATCTCCCAAAGCCTCTTCGATACGAAGCAACTGATTATACTTCGCAATGCGGTCCGAGCGGCTCATCGAACCCGTCTTGATTTGGCCTGCGTTCGTCGCCACAGCGATATGAGCAATCGTCGCATCCTCTGTTTCTCCTGAACGATGAGAAATAACCGATGTATAACTATTCTCTTTCGCCAACTCGATCGCATCGAATGTCTCCGTCAAGGAACCAATCTGATTGACCTTCACAAGAATAGAATTCCCAACCCCAAGACCAATGCCCTTCGCGAGAAAATCAACATTCGTGACAAAAAGATCATCACCAACGAGCTGAGTATCGGCACCCAACTCATCAGTCAGAACCTTCCACCCATCCCAATCGTTCTCGTCACAACCATCCTCAATCGAAATAATCGGATAGTTCTTCTTCAGCTCGGCATAGTAATTCACCAACTCCTCGGCGGACTTCTCGGAACCATCAGACTTCTTGAAAACGTACTTTCCCTTCTCCTTGTCGTAGAACTCCGAAGAAGCCACGTCGAGCGCAATGCAAATATCATCACCCATCCGGTAGCCTGCCTTCTCAACCGCCTGCGCGATCACAGCGAGAGCATCATCTGCACTCTCTAAAGCAGGCGCAAACCCTCCCTCATCTCCCACCGCAGTAGAAAGACCACGGTCATGCAGAACCTTCTTGAGTGCATGAAACACCTCGGCTCCATAACGCAAAGACTCCCGGAAGCTGGGCGCTCCCACAGGCATGATCATAAATTCCTGGAAATCAATCGGAGCATCAGAGTGCGCTCCGCCGTTGATAATATTCATCATCGGCACGGGAAGAACCTTTGCATTCGGCCCGCCAAGATAACGATAAATCGGAACCCCTACACCTGACGCGGCAGCACGAGCCGTCGCAAGAGAAACACCAAGCACGGCGTTGGCTCCCAATTCCTTTTTATTCTTTGTTCCATCCAGAGCCAACATCGCCGCATCAACAACAGCCTGCTCCGTCGCATCCATTCCAATCAACGCAGGAGCAATCTTTTGATTAATGTTCTCCACCGCTTTGAGAACACCTTTCCCAAGATAACGCTCTTGGTCGCCGTCTCGAAGCTCCCAAGCTTCATGCTCTCCAGTACTCGCTCCACTCGGAACCGCAGCCCGTCCAAAGGCACCGCCTTCAAGCGTAATTTCAGCTTCAACTGTCGGGTTACCCCGAGAATCAATGATCTCCCGCCCCTTCACAGCGGTAATAGTAGTCGCAGACATAGTCTTTAGGTGTGTTTGATGTGTGTTCGATCAGGCCGAATAAGCGGCAATCGATTTGATGGTGTAAGTATGCTCAACCTCGGTCTCAAGGTCTCGCACCGAAACTTCTTCGCCAACCCCGTGACCCACAAGCGACCGCCCGACCTCCGAGAGATAAGAAACAACCGAGTTTTCAGGATCACTGTCCCAAGCTCCTAAGATCGTAAACACTTTCTCGCCAACTTCTCCACCCAAGGTCACGACCGTTCCCACTCCCACCGACGCCGTATCTACCGCAGAAAAATCCGTCCCCTGGGCCAACTCCAGCTCCCGCTCCATCTCTTCTCGACGCCTCTGCAGCACACGCTGCATATCCTTCGCCGCTTTATACTCAAAGTTCTCCCGCAAATCACCGTACGAACGAGCAATCGCAATATCCTTCACATTCTGCGGAATCCGGTTGTTCACCAAATCCGCATACTCGTTCTTCCGCTTCTCGAGACTCTCCCAGGAAACCACCAAAGCTTCATCCTTATCCTCTTTCGCCTCGCCCGTAACCAAATCTTGAGTGTCGGGATGAGCTCGAATCACCCTCGCCATCAACGACTTCCGGTCCAAGTCAGCCAGTGCGGGGCTCTGCAAAAGCTTGCGGGCAAAATTCCGAGCCTCGTTGATATCCACATTCCCCAGCAAATCCGCTATCAACTCCTTGTCGTCCATCAGCAAATTCTGCAAACGCGTGCCCTTCCGAGGCCCATCATCAACAGCACCTGCTTCTATCACAGACAGCATGGCAAAACCCACCTCCGGACAAAACATATCTTTCGCGTTGGTCTTACGCTCACGACAAATCCACATCAAAGCCTCTCCCCCAAGAGTTCTCATCGAGAGCCCCTTCTTGATGTGACTCTCAAGCGCCCCTCGCTCGTCTTTCGCAATCAACATCTTCGCGATCTCACTCACTCCTCGCGTCCCCACTCGACCAAAAACCTTCAGCAACTGCTCCACCCAACTATCACCATGAGCGGCTGGAAAGGCCTCATAAATACGTCGTTGCCGCGCTGCCGCCAGCGAAGTGATTTCTTCAGCCACATCACCCTCCGCCAAACCTAAAGCATCAGGAATTCGCAAAGCACCGTCCGGAAGCTGCGCCTTCTCAACCGCATCCGCCAACTCATCCCGACAAGCCAAAAGGTCTAACGCCTGCCCAAGCTGCAACTTCAATGACTTCCGAACCGCCTCATCAATCTCCTTCGTCAACTTCTCAAACTCCTCGGGCTGCTCATTGAGCGTCTTCGCCTCGTTCTTCAACGAATCCAGCACACTGCTTTTCGTCCGCAAATCTCGCGCGTCATGAAACTCGGCCAGCAACGCCTCAAGCGGCGTCAAATTCGCATCCCTCAAAACCAACGGCTCCGTCCGCTTCGAAGGCACCACGACCCTCCCATTCTCTCGCACCGCCTTCTTGGCCTTATCCCACCACTTCTTGTAATCCTCCTCCGCAACAATTGTGCCGCACAACTCCCGATCCACCTGATCCGGCTTCAAACTTCCCCCGTGACTCTCCAACATCCGGATCACAAGAGCTGTCGGATCATCACTCGCTAGCGCTCGCAACTCCTCCAGTTTATCAACCCTTTCAGCCCGAAAATCCTCCGTAGCCAAAGGCTCAGTCTTTTGCAAAGCCAACTTCAGCCCCATCACCTGTGGCTCCCGTGCCCTCTCGAAATTGATCGTCACCTTCCCCGAGAACAAATCCCAACTCGCAACTTTCCCCGCTCCCCAACTCTTATGCAGACAAAATGAGTCCGGTGCCAACTCGCTCAACCGTTTCCCCACCTCTTCTGGAATCCTTCCCGCTTCAACGAGTTTAGCAACATCAGGATGCATCTGGGCGACCTTGGAAAGACGACCCAAAAAAGGCAACGGTTTTCGCCTTTATCGCTCAAATTGAGTAATTTTTCACTCCGAAATCTCATTTTGAGCCTCCGAAACAGGCACCCGCCTCACTCTCGGCCGCGTTGGCGATCGCGCTTCTGTTCGTTCCTTACTCAACAACGCTCTCGCCAGAATCGTGATCTTCGCAAGCTCATCACTCGAAACCGGTGCCTCCCACTCCTCAGCCTCTAGACCTTCCAATTGCCCCCGTTCCAACTCCTCACCCTGCGCAATAGTGTATTCAAAGCCCGTTGGCTTCCGACTCACACTAATCGTCTTGCTCCCGTGCCTCTGATAAGCCGTCCAATTCCGCAAATTCACCACCCGGTCCACAAACGGAACCGGAGACGTCACCGGCTCAATCGCCGCCGCCATAAAATCGGGCCCAGCCTGTGGCCGCTGCTTCAACCGCACCTTCAACTCCTTCGTCTCACCCGAACGACTCACCGAAAGCAAGACCTCTCCCTCCACCCCCTTGTGCTTCAATAAACGGCACAGCTGTCCCTTGTTCGCCACCAGCTGATCATCAAATTTCCAAATCACATCATGCACTCTCACTCCCGCTAATTCTGCCGGACCACCCTCATCCAGACCTTCCACCAAAAGCCCAAACCCTCGCGGCACTCCCTTCAAATGAGCAGAAATTGGCTCCGGCAAAAAACCCAGTCGCACCCCCATCCAAGGAATTCCAGCGTTTGACTTGCCCTCATCCCCTCGCACAAACCCGCAAGCGACCCAACCAACCAGCAAAATCACCAACAACCGCCCCATCACTCTAAAGACTAGTCACCAAATTCAACTCCCCCTCCACCTCACTCTGCAAAATCACCATCTCACCCGATTCAAGATGCCTCATCGTCTCTTCTTCCACCGTCACAAAAGACCATTTCCGCCTAGCCTCTCCCTCCCCATCAACCTGCAAGCCCTGCGCCCGACCCTCCGCCAACCAAACCGCCTGCTCTAACAACTCGAACTCCGGTTCCTCATCAACCACCGCCACCTTCAGAGACTCCTCTCCCTTCCCAACAAACACAAAACCCATCGCCACCGCCGCAATCAACAACAACGCCACCCACGCCAACCCCTGACTCCCACTCTCCTCTTCCACCTGCCCCTCAGCCAAACCCTCAATCACAGAACCCAGACGCTTAGCCGAATGCTCTCCCATCCCTCGGGGAAGCAAACCCTCCAACTTCGACTCCATCTCTCTCAAGTCAGACATGCCGCGCCTCCTTCAAATGGGAAAGTTCCCGCTGCAAAACCTCCAGCGCATAACGATACCGCGAAGCCGCCGTATTGTGAGAAATCCTCAACACCTCGCCAATCTCGGCAAAAGTCAAACCCACCCAAACCTTCAACGTCACCACCTCGCGCAACTTCTCACTCAAACCTTCCACAGCCTGACGTAGCATCAAAGCCTCCTCGTCATCTTCCATCGCTGGATCCAACCAATGCTCGTCAAAATCATGCAGCTGAATCACCTTCTGCTCTCGCTTCTGTCGTCTTCCCACCTTCCGACCCGAATCCATTGCCACCAAACGCACCACCGAAAAGGCCAAGGGCAAATCCGGCGGACGATACCCCCGCTCCTCCTGATACCCCCACAAACGAATCAGCGCATCCTGCAAAACATCCTCCGCCTCCTCCAAATTCCCCGTCCGTTGCTTCGCATACATCAACAAACGCCCCCCATCCGAGGCTAACCACTCCTTCCACTGCTTCGCCAACTGTGCCTGCGCACGCTTCATTTCGCTCTCACTGAAAAAAATGCCACAACCACCGCCCCCTGTCTGTCTTTTCGACAAAAAAATCTGCCCTCAACGCCGCCCCAAACCCTCAATCGTCTGGAAAATCGCAGTCACCATCGCATAAGCCATCGTCCCCACCAACAACGCCATCAACAACAAAACCACCGGCATCACCATCGCCATCACCTTCTTCAACGCACCGTCCAACTCTTTCTGGTAACGCTCACCAGCCCTCCTCAGCGCCAAATCAATCTTACCCGTCTGCTCCCCCACCGAAACCATATCGATCAACAACGGCGGGAAAATCTCCGACCGCACCATCGTCGTCGAAAGCGAACGACCGTCCCCAACCAACTCGATCATACCGTCAATACTCTTGCGCAAATGAATGTTCTGCGCCGAATCACGCGTCAACTCCAGCGAACGCAGAAGCGGCAACCCATTAGCCACCAAAGTCGCCATCGTCTCCAAAAACTGCACATAAAACCGCCCCCGCACCACATTCCCGTAAAGCGGCAGCTTCAACTTGATCCGATCCCACGTTTCCTGGTTCCTCTCCGCATCCTTCCAAGCCTTGAAAAAAATCGCTGCCCCCACCAACAACAACACAATCACCACCCACCAATCCCTCAAAAAATCACTCACCCCAATCATCACCTGCACCCCGAACGGCACCTTCGTTCCCTTCAAAAGCCCCGTCAGCTGGGGAATCAACTTCGTCACGAAAATCACCGAAACCCCGACCCCCGCTAAAACGAGAATCGTCGGATAAATCATCGCCGTCGTCACCTGTCCCTTGACCTCCTGAAGCTTCTTCAAATACTCCGCCTGCCTCCGCAAAATCGTATCCAAAGCCCCACTCGCCTCGCCTGCAGCCGCCAACGAACAATAAAGCGGTCCAAAACTCGGGCTCACTCGCTTCAGCGCATTCGAAAAGCTCGTTCCATCCCTCACCAAAGTCCTCACCTGATTCGCAACCTCCTTGATATTCCCCTCCTCTTCACGCGCTTCCATCGCCCGCAATGCCGGCTCCAGCTGCAAACCTGCCGCCAACATATCACTCAACTCCTCTGTAAAATAGACCACCTCCTTCGCCTTCATCTTGATCGGGCCACCTCCCGAGTCCTTCACCTCTTTCGCTACCGCTTTCCTCCGAACGGGCGGTCCAGATTTCGACTTTTCCTGCGTCCTTCGCCCCTTCCCAGAAACTTCCGGTTTCCCTTTCTTCCCCACCCCGGCCTCCGCCACCTTCACCGGCTGCAAACCCTTCCGGTCCAACTTCCTCAAAGCTTCCCCTCGATCCCCCGCACTCAACTCACCCGTGACAACACTGCCATTGGTCTCGAGGGCCTTGTAGGTAAAAACCGCCATCTCCGTGCAATCTCAGTTCAATCCATATCCCCGCCCAAGTCCACTGCCGTCGCCGAAACCACTTCCTCCACCGTCGTCAGCCCCTGCATCACCTTATGCCAGCCATACTCCCGCATCGGCACATACCCATCCAACAATGCCTGATCCTTCCACTCCGCTTGCGGAGCCCCCTTCACAATTAAGTCCTGCAGCTTTTCAGTCAAAATCGCGACCTCGTAAATCGCCAACCGACCCAAAAAACCAGTCTCCCGACACTTATCACAACTCCCTGGCTCATAAGCCTGCCCCTCCATCTCTGGAATCCCGAACTTCGCTTTCACTTCCGCCACAAGCTCCACCGGCTTGCGACAATGCATACACAGCCGTCTCACCAGGCGCTGAGCCAAAAACGCCCGCACCGCCGCACTTACCAAAAACGGCTCTACCCCCATATCGATCAATCGACTAATCCCTCCCAACGAATCGTTCGTATGCAGCGTGCTGAACACCAAGTGACCGGTGAGCGAGGCCCGGATCGCAATCTCCGCCGTCTCCAAATCACGAATCTCACCCACCATCACGATGTTCGGATCAGCTCGCAAAATCGAACGCAACCCATTCGCGAATGAAAGCCCGATCTCGGACTTCACCGCAATCTGCATCACCCCGTCCAGCTTGTTCTCCACCGGATCTTCAACCGTCACAATTCGCGTATGCGGCTCGTTCAATTCACTCAAGAAGGAATACAAACTCGTCGACTTCCCGGAACCCGTCGGCCCCGTAATAAGAATAATCCCATTCGACAAATCCAGAAGCTGCATAATCCGGTCCTGCACAAATGCCTCCATTCCCAGCTTCGCGAGATTAAACTTCTCCTGGTTCAAAAGACGCAACGAAACACTTTCACCTTCTACGGTCGGAACCGTAGCAACCCGCACATCAATCCCCTGTCCCTCCAACGAAAGATTGATCCGCCCGTCCTGCGGCAAACGCTTCTCCGCAATATCGAGCCGCGACATAATCTTCAAGCGGGCAATCACCGAACTCTGCAACTGCTTGATATTCTCAGGCACCGCCACATCGATAAGCCGCCCATCCACTCGATACCGTATCCGCAAATTATGCGACAAGGGCTCCACATGAATATCCGTCGCCCCCTGCTCCAAAGCCTCCCGCAAAATCTGATTCACGAACTTCACCACACTCGCCTCCGCATCATCGTCATCATCAATGACGTTGGCCTCATCCTGCACCTCCAAATTCTCGAGATCCATATCCCGTCCCTCAAGAATCTGCTCAAACGTATCCGCCCCCACTCCATAAAGCCGCCTCAAAGCTTCATGAACCCGACGGCGCGAAGCCATCTTCCAAAGAATCGGCAACTCCACCGCTTGCACCGCCGCCTGCTTGGCCACCAAATTGAGCGGATCATAAGTCGCCATCACCAGACTCTCATCGCCCTCCTCGCCAATCGTCTCCACCGGCAACACCTGATGCCGGAGCGCCACTCGCGGCCCACAAATCTCTCTCAAATCCGCTGGGACCTCTGCCGCCGGGATCTCCGCAAGCCACTCCATCCCTATCCCTTCAGCCAAAGTCCGCATGTAGGGCTCCTCATCGACAACACCAGTATCCAGCACGTCGTCCACCGGCGAATGCTGACGCTGCCTCGCGGCAGTCAGCGCTTCCTCCACCGCCTTCAAATCGTCGCATCCCGTCTCACGGGCAGGGTCGAGCAGCAAATTGATCATTCCTTCTGTTCAGACAAATAACGCCCTCCAGAACACCATTTGTCAGTAACTTAAGGCGTCACCGAAGCCCCCGCGGACCACCCGCCTTCGGCTTCTCGAATTCCAAATAGGTGATTCCCGCCACTCGTCCCGACCTCCACGAAGTCACTTTCATCTGCTTCAGCGAATACTCTCCCCCTCCCACATTCATAATTTTCTCCACCTTGAACTCCTTTGCCGGACTCCCGTCCGCTCGGAAACCATGCACCTGCAACAACGCCCCCGACTTCTTGTGCACCCACACATGCACCGTCTTATAAAGCCCCTTCGCACGAGGATTCACGAGTTCAACCTTCCAAGACTCTCGTCCCATTCCCAGACGTTCACTCTTCGTCACCTTCCCATTCGGCCAGTAAAGAAAAGACATCGCCAAATCCTCATAACTCAAATCCGTCCCCAAAACCGGCTGCAAGACCTTGCCTTCGTCGAACTTCCGAATCTGCTCTCCCACCCCCTCAAACAACTCATAACCATCATTATCCAACTTCAGCTGAAACTTGTTCCAAACCTTCTGATCCCACACCTGAAATTCAATCCCCTGTCCCTCAATCAAGTGCAATGCCACTGGCGCAGGCTTCATCCCGTCCTTCCTGATGCTCCCCTCCAAACTCGTCTGCTTCAGAGTCGCCACATAACGCGCCGTCCGCAAAACATCATCCGCCTCCGGCATCCGTTCCTGCCCCCAAACGTGACTCGCCAAAATGGCTCCCAGCCCAACAGTCAAAATTGCTCTCATAATCTCCTCTCGGTTGCCAATTAGGACGACAACACCCGTCTTTCTATTCACACAACGACAAAGAACAAACCCCTTGTCTCTCACCCTCCACATTCCAGACAAACCTTCGAGTTTTTCACAATCAACCCAACAAATGTCATAAGATTCTAAAAAAAGAACGCAATTCCCGCTTGGAGAAGCTCTACACCTTCCCTTCCATTCAAAAAGCTTCTCGCTCTCTTCAAATGAGTCTTCGTCAGCAACTCAACGAAAACCTCCCCGAAATTCTCCCGGTCGATCCGGCTCAAGCAATCAAGGGCACCGAACTCATCCGCCTCGTTCGCATGCGCCTCGTAGGGGACTACTCCGACGCCTCCCTCCGCTACCACTTCTCCATCATGTCCTGCGACCCTGCGTCGCCCATCGCCAAGGTCGAAAAAGGACAAGGCTACTACCGCCGCGCCCCCGCCGTCCCCGACCTCGTCAAGGCCCGCGAAATGATGTCACAAGGCCAACTCGATGAAATGGGTGCCGACCCACGCGCACTCGACTACGCCGTCGCACGCATCCAGAAGTTCCGCGCCATCGTCACCCGCTACTCCGAGACCAACAACCGCTTTCCCTTCCAATTCCGCGAGTCCCTCGGAAAAAACTCACCCATCGGTAACCTCTGGAAGATCCCCGACATGGTCATCGTCGACTGGGAATCCGGAGAACCCGACGACACCGGATACAATCTCGACCGCACCAACATCATGCTGCGGCGCTCCCTCGGACTCGCTCCCTACCGCCTCGATGCCGTTTCCCTGAAAATCTCACCGAACCTCGAACTCTGCCGCGAAGACTTCTTCCAAGCTCTCGCCATCTCCTCTTGGTGCAACTCCGGCGAACTCTTCTACGCCAACCCCATCCCCGACGAAGCCCTTGCCGAAGCCCTCCGCCACCTCTCCAACCGCTACGGCGTCGGTATCACCACCTTCGGCCTCTCCCTTCAAGCTCTCGACGAACTCCCCCCCGCCGAACACATCCTCAACTCTCAACCGCGCGAAACCGAAGCCCTCATGGAACGTCTCGACGTCCGCCGCATCGCCCCCGCGAAACGCCGCGACCACCTCGACTGGGCCTCATTCCAAAACCTCCGCATGGAAAACTCCGAAGTCCACGACCTCTTCGTCTGGATCGCAAAATCCCTCGACGCCAACCGTGTCGAACCCCAGTCCTACGAATGAACGGAGCGGCAGCCTTTACTGCCGCCGATTTCCAGCCCCTTCGCACACATCGCCCTCATTTCCCTACAGCTCCAACCCCCGGATCGCCTCAATGATCGCACGTCGCATCTCAACCGCGTCCACCTGCCCAGTATGACGCCACGACACCTTCCCGCCCGGTGCAATCAACACCGTATGCGGAATCGGCCCCTGCCACTCCGCATCCAAAGCCTCCGCCAAAGCATCCAAATCATCTGAAGTGTAATGGAAATTGTTCGTCTCCCGCTCCTCCTTCATCACCTTCTTCGTATTCGGTGACAACGGCACATGCTGCTTCTTCAAGAAACTCAGGACCTCCCCCATCTTCTCCGCCGGATCGACACTAATCGTAATAAACTCAAAGGGCCTCCGCTGATAACGCTGATACGCATCCAACAAATCAGGAAACTCCGCGATACAAGGTCCACACGTCGTCGACCACACATTCACCAAACGCAAATTCGGCGTTTCATTCGCCGCCAAAGTCTTCACCCCGGCCTCATCAATAGAATCCAACCCCACCGGCAAAGCCCTCCACTCCGCCTCTTTCTGACGTGCCAATTCCCGCTTCGAAGACCACTTCGTCGAACACCCATGAACCCGCGTCGTCTTCTCCTTCACGTCCTCTCCCGCCAACACCGCATCCAGTGCAGCCCGCAAATAAGACGTCTCTGCAGGCCCTGACTTCCTCCTCATATCATCAAGTCGTCCCTGATAAGCCAACTTCCGCTCCCCATCCAAAACAAACGCATGAGGCGTCGCCACCGCACCGTAAGCCCGCGAAGCTTCCTGCTTCTCGCCATCATAAAGATAAGGAAACGTCATCCCAGTCTCCTTCGACAACACCTTCATCTCCTCAAACGAATCCCCATAAACACTCCATCCCAGCTCCCAAAGGTGCAAAGCCAACGGGTCATTCCCCGAAATCGCCACCAACTCCACCCCCTTTGCCTCATAATCATCCGCAATCGACTGAATCCGCCCCCGCGCCGCAATCGCATCCGGACAATGATTGCACGTAAAAATCAACACCAGCGCCTTCGCCTCCGAAAAGTTCGCAAGCGAATAGACCTCACCATCCACCCCAGGCAGCGAAAAATCAGGGGCCACCGAACCAATCGGTAACGTTTCCACCTTCTCTTTTTCAGCCAACAAACTTCCCGCGAGGGCAACCAACAAGGTCAACGTCTTCATCACCCACCAAAACGCCCCGAATCACCCCCTCTATCAAGGAAACACTCTCAAAAATGCAACACCCCAATATCACCCCGTCGCTGACTTCCCGGAAACACCACCTTCCCGGCCTCTTCGTGAGCAAGCTTCACCGCCTCTTCCCGCGTTGCTCCCCCAGCGACAACCGCTAACACCCGTCCCCCATTCGTCACCCAATCTTCACCATCCTTCTTCGTCCCGGCATGATAAACGCGCGCACCCGACACCTCCCCCAAGCCCGAAATCACATCCCCACTCGATGAACTCTCCGGATACCCCGCACTGGCCAAAACGACACAGACACTCCAACCCTCATCGAACTCAACCAGATTCCTTCGCAATTCTCCACCTGCCCCAGCCGCACAAAAGACCGCCAAATCCCCCTTCACCAGCGGCATCACCGCCTGGCACTCAGGATCACCAAATCGACAATTATACTCGATCACCTTTGGGCCCTCCGCAGTCAACATCAACCCAAAGTAAAGAAAACCGCGGTAATTCAACCCCTCCGACATCAAACCCTCCACCGTCGGCCCCACAATCTCTTCCTCAATCCGTTTCATCATCATCTCATCCACAAGACGCCGACTGGCCACCGCCCCCATTCCACCGGTATTCGGCCCCGCATCCCCCTCGCCAATCCGCTTGTAATCTCGCGCCGGTGTGAAAACCACATAATCCTCATCACTCACCGCCGCAAAAATAGACACCTCCGGCCCTTCCAAATACTGCTCAACTAACAACTTCCCTTCGCCAAAACGCTGGCTCGAAAACACCTCCCCTAAAAACTCATCCGCTGCCCCCTCATCACCACACACCGCAACTCCCTTGCCCGCAGCCAGACCATCGAACTTCAGCACCGTCGGATAAACACCCCCAATCGCATCCCTCGCCTCCGCCACCGACCCACACAACCACGCCTTCCCCGTCGGAATCTTTTGCCGCTGCATAAACTCCTTCGCAAACGCCTTACTCGCCTCCAACATCGCCGCCTCCTTCTTTGGCCCCCAACACGGAATGCCCGCCTTCTCACACAAATTCGCCAAACCCTCCTCCTGCACCAAATAACTCTCCTCCCCGGCCACACAAAGCTCGATTCCCGCACCCAACATCCAACCCACCAAATCCGCCACCCCCTTCGCCTCCACAGGCTCGGCCAATTCCGCAATCGCATCACTACCAGGATGGCAGAACAACTCATGACCCCCAGACTCCCGAAACGCCCTCACCAACGCATGCTCCCGCCCCCCTTTGCCAACAACCAAAATCTTCACCACCCCGTTCTGACCCAGCCCTCTCCAACTGACAACCCCCCTTCCCGGTCAGCGTGCCATCCCCAGTAATTTCCCCCAAGTCTTCCATTCCCTCGCGGCGCATCACCTGCTAAATCCACCACCATGAAATGGCATTCCCTCGCTGTCGCCTGGCCGCTCCTGTTCGCCACTGCCCAGTCAGCCCCCAAACTGAACCAATCCCAAATCAAAGGCCTGCTCGTTTTCGAACTGGATGACGGCTCCCTCGCTGCCCGCGCAAGCCAGATGAACGCCACCGCCGTCGAAATCCAAGACAACAAATTCGAAGTCGGCTTCAACCAAAGCGTCGGCGAAATGATGTCCGACGCCACCGAAGAAGTCGGCAAGTTCCTTCACATCCTCCACGGCGAAGATCTTCCCAACGGCACCCGCATTGAATTCGCCTTTTCAAACAAATACAGCCCCAAGGATGGCCCCTCCGCCGCCGTCGTCTGCGCCCTCCTCGCCAACTCCATCATCACCGGACAAAAAATCGACCCCGACTTCGCAGCCACCGGCGACATGACTGCAACTGGCAAAGTCCGCCCCGTCGGCGGCATCTACGATAAAATTCGTGGCGCCACAAAAAAAGGCTGCACCCTCGTCGCCATTCCCAAGACCAACCGCCCTGCCGTCGATGACGCCTACCTTCTCGAAGGTCTCGCCCCCCTCCACAGCATCCAGATCTTCACCATCGAAACCTTCCAAGAAGCCCAGGCCCTCGCCTGCGAAAAGAAAACCGACTCGGTCCAACAAGCCATCGATGAGTTCACCCTCATCCAAAAAGCACTCACCAATAACCCAAAATACATCACCAACGCCAAAGTCCGCGAGAAACTCCGCACCATCTGCAAACTCCTCCCCAATCACCTCTCCGCCGAACTCCTTCTCCTACACAGCTACAAAAAAGGCCCCACTAAACTCTCCCTCGAAGGCTCCCTCAACGGCATCGACCAAGCCGGCAACCGCCTCGGCCAAATGATCCAAAACCGCAGCTACACCACTTCAGGAGGCAATAGCGACGTCCTCTACCGCCTCATCAACGAATTCCAAAACCTCCGACCCAAACTCGACAAACGCACCATTGAATATGCCGACGCCTACCGCAAGCTCGCCGAATTCATCAAAGAAGTCCGCGGCCGACGCACTTGGAACGCCCAACTTGACCGCGAAATCCAAGCCGCCCTCTCCAAAGTCGGCATCGAACGGGACAACCTCATCAACGACCCCGACATTCAAGAGGAACTCTCCCTCGAATAGAACCCAACTTGCACATTTTCACTTCCGCTTCACCTTGGCTCGTGCCCAAGGAACTCACTCTCATCTTTCCCCACCAACTCTTCCTCAATCACCCAGCCGTCTCGACCACTCGCCCCGTCTACCTCCTCGAAGACCCTCTATTCTTCGGAAACGACCAATTCCACCCCCTCCCCAACATCATCCCTCACAAACCCCTCCTCCATCGCGCCTCCCTTCTTGCCTACAAAACCCACCTCGAATCCACAGGACACAAGGTTCGTCACCTAAAAACCCCGGACGCTCCCTCAACGACCTCCCACCTCCTCAATAGACTCCCACTCTCTTCCCTCAAAACCATACACCTTGCCGAACCCACCGACGACCTTCTTCGCCGCCGCCTCCAACGCTTTGCTGACAAACACAGTCTCGCTCTCCACATCCACCCCACCCCCAACTTCCTCTCCCCGCCCGACTTCCTCAACGCAGAATTCCCCCCCTCAAAAAAACCCTTCATGGCCCGCTTCTACCAACACCAGCGGCACCGCATGAATATTCTCATCGAAGACAACCAACCCACCGGAGGCCAATACTCCTTCGACGAAGACAACCGCAAAAA
>JBCCZX010000031.1:0-21055 GCA_039186735.1 Verrucomicrobiota bacterium
CCTTAGGCAAGCACTCTCGTCGCCTCAGTTTTGGAATCAAGGCAAAGCTGATAAGGAAGTGGTGAAAAGGGGATCTTCACTCTCGTCGCCTCAGTTTTGGAATCAAGGCAAAGCTAACCTCTTCCTCCGGTACCCATCCCCAATTACTCTCGTCGCCTCAGTTTTGGAATCAAGGCAAAGCTTGGAATCTCGACATAAGCCGCGCGAAAGCACTCTCGTCGCCTCAGTTTTGGAATCAAGGCAAAGCGACACTCACACCCCCGCCGCCTGCTTCAACACCCCCTGCAACGGCTCCTCCAACTCCGAATCCGCAATCACCCGCAACAAAGTCCGCGCCGCCGTCGGAATATGCTGGCGATACCACTCATTCCCGAAATTCTCCACAATGTTCCCATACGCCCCTAGAGCCTGCATCAACCGCTGCGCCGCGCAATCCCGCAACAACTGCGGAATCGGTCGCTCCTCCGTGATATCCTCCCACAAATCTAACAGACGCTCACAGTCCTCCTCCGAATGATCCATATACGGATCATAAATCAACGAAGCGAGATCATACTCCTGATGACCCAACCTCATCCCCTGGAAATCGATCAACCAACTCTTCCCTTCATGCAGCACAATGTTCTGCGACTGCAAATCCCGGTGCACCAAACGACGGTAACTCCGCCCCAAACGCTCCCTCAACGCCTCCAACACCTCACTTTCCCGCAACCCCTCCCCTTCCATCCCCAAATGATCACCCACCAAATGATCAATAAAGTAATTCTGCTCCCACAAATACGACTCCACCGTAAACGGTGGCATCATCTCCAAATCCTTCGGCACCTTCACAAACCCCAACCGATCCAACTGCTCGAAAATCGAACGATAATACGGCTCACGTTCCTCCCAAGAAGCCTCCTTCATCGACAACAAATCCACCTCCCCCAAATCCTCCACCACCGCCAGCCCCTTCACCCGGTTGTCATAAAGAACCGTCGGCACATTCATCTTCACCCCCTTCAAGAACTTCGCCAATGGTAAGAAAAACTCATTATCCTTCCGCTCATCCGTGTAATGCAAACCGATAAAAGTCGCATGCCCCTCCGGCTTCAGCCGCGCCAAAGTCCGCCCCGACGCACCGTTCGTGATCGGTTCCAAAATGACCTTGTGCGTCGGATAAAGATCAAGGTGCTGTCGAATCGCGGTAAGGAGAAGATCGGCGGCCATGGGTTGGGACTGGGAAAGAAGGGATAAAAGAGAGCGCGGCCGTTTTGTCAACCGCCACGCTCGCTTCCAAATTGAATTCTTCCCCCCGATTACCAGGAAGTCACGTTATCACGATTCTTCTCCGCTCGCGCACTGCCCCGCTCCCACTCCCCATCCTTCCCCGCAGACCAACTCACCACCACCGCTCCTGCAAGATTCCGCCCCGGCGAAAACGGGTCCGAAAGCCTCTCATCGTAATCATAATCCAGCAAAATCGAATACCCTCGCTGCAAACCCGCTTCCTTCCTCCACACATCAAACAAATCCGCCGAACTCCCGTCATCCCACACCCCTCCAAACGCCCGCCCCCGCGAATCTCCTCTCGCATGAGTCCCGCTGAAGTACACGTTCCGTCGCGGATTCTGCCCATCGAAATCATAACCTGCTAGCACATCAAAGACCCCTTCCGTCGTTTCCACAATCTGGTCTCGTTCCGGTGCCGTGCGCGAGTTCGCCGGCAAATGCCCATAATCCGTATAATAAGAACCCACCGCCTGAACCAAAGAAGCACAAGCCTCCTTTGCCTTCATCCGGTCTGCGGCCATTCGAACCTGACCCGTCGTAACAACAAGTAGTCCCGTCAAGACCATCACAATCGCAATGGTCACCAGCAGTTCAATCAACGTGAACCCCAATCGTTTCAATGCATAATTTTTCATCATCCTAACCCCTAACGAATCCCCCTCCTCGCTTCAAGCCCATTTCAACTCAACCCCTACAAAAAAAGAGGCCTGCATCGCAGACCTCCCTTCAAATTCTCTCTCGCTAACCAATCCTAGAACCACGAATAAACATTATCTTTGTTCGCTCCCTGCTTGGACCGCCCGCGATTCCATTCCCCGTCTTTCCCTGCCGACCAAGTCACGACCTGCCGCGCAATCACCCGACCCCCGGGATTAAAGTAGTCATCCAACTTATTGTCGTAACCATAATCAATGTAGATGGAATACCCCCTCTGCTTGCCAGCTGGCTTACGCCAAACATCGTAGAGTTCCGCCGAATTTGAATCCCGCCACAAACCTGCGTAAGCACTATTCCTGCTGCCCCCCTTCGCTTCCTCCCCATTGAAGAACACCGTCTCCTTCCTGTTCATGTTATCAATGTTGAAACCTGCAAGAACCGACATGATCGCTTCGGTGGACTCCACTTCCGTATCCTCGGATGGCGGCGAAGGCGAGTTCGCGGGCAACACATTGTAAGCATTGTAATACCCCGTCACCGCATTCACCAGCTCCGTGCAAGCGTTCTTCGCGCGCATCTTGGTCGCTCGCTGCATGGCTCCTCCGGTAATGGGGACGACGATGGCCATCAAGGCCACCACAATGGCAATCACAACCAGAAGTTCAACTAGGGTGAAACCTCTCTGCTGCATCTGTGGGTTTTGACGAGTGCTTTTCATACGTGATGTGGTTAATAGCGTTCCACAGGCTAGAAAACTCCAACTAGACTTGTCCATCACCACTTTTCAAAGGCGACCCAGAAAGAGAACACAAGCTCCCAACCCCCGCAATCTCCCTCCAAAAACACACCCCCCGAAACGACCGGACGGAGGGCCCACGAGTGACCCTCCGCCCCAACTATCACACAGGGAGAGAAAAAATTGTCTCTTGGCTTTCTCGCTTAGCTATCGCTGCTCAAGCGCGAAACACGGGCATCATCCTTGCTGAACTCCTGCAACATCGCCTTCTCAGCGGACTCGGCGGCTTGCAAGGCTTCTGGGGATTCAACCCGCTGGATTGCCTCCGACACCATGCCATCCACCCCGATTTTCGTTAGCACTGTCTTGCTAATCAAAACGAGGTTCAACACACAATGGAGGGCGAACCCAATGAATATAACTTTGAATTCCATCGCGGCCAATTGATAGTCAAATTAAGCCTGATATGCAACTTTTTTTAATAATTCAGCTCAGAAAATTTTAAATCTGATCAGAAAACCAGAATCCGTTTAACTCCTAACTCTCTCGTTTTGAATACATTTTACAAAAACTTAGTTTCCAGCTGACTTCAAAATCAGAGAAACAAAAATAGCTAAGATTTATAAAATACTTTTCCGAAACCGCCCAGAAACTCGAGAACCTCAATGCGAACAGCTCGATTTCGAACTCACCGGCTGGACCGACTGCAAAAAGACCCCCTTCAATACTCACCTGAACAATTCTGACAGAACCATCTCCCTCTTCACAAACTATCCGTTTGTCTTTCTCTTCTAACAGAGGCTCATTGCTTTCAGTATGCCTCGCAAATCCTGGTTCGTTCTCGTCTTCGCGACCACTCTCCATGCGACACCCCTGCGCGTCGCTTCCTTCAACATCGAAGGCGACTTCGTCAACGACTGTGGCATCTGCGACTCCAGCACCCTCGACTTCCAGACCGTCCGCAACACCCTCGCCCGCATCAATGCCGATGTCGTCTCCCTCCAGGAAATCTTCGACGCCGACCTCGCTGGCTCTCCCGACGACCTCGATGACCTCGCCGCCGCTCTCGGCTACGACTACATCTACGCCCCCACCCAATCCTCCCTTGACCCCTTCCTCCGCTCCGTCTTCCTCTCGAAGTACCCCTTCCTCTCCACCGACCGCGTTCTCTCCCCCTCCGGCGCCAACGAAATCACCCGCCCCCATCCCGTCGTCAAAATCGACCACCCCGACACGACCAACGACCCCACCCTCATCGCCGTCCACCTCAAATCCGGCGGCGGCAACGACGATCAGTTTCGCCGCGCCATCGAAATGCGCCGCATCGACGAATATCTCGATGCCAACAGCCTGACCGCGTCCGACAACATCATCATCCTCGGCGACTTCAATCTCAACCTCTCCAGCACCACCGACTCCTTCCTCGCCGAACCCTCCGGTCTCCCCGGCTCCTTCTCCCTCGGCTCCGACATCCAAACCGAATTCACCAACAACATCCCCCTCCTCTACAACGAATTCCCCGAAGACTACCTCTCCACCCCAGACTTCACCCGCCTCGTCTGCCGCAAAATCAACAACTCCACCGCCACCATCCAATCCGGCAACGCCCTCGACCACATCCTCCTCTCCGATGCTCTCGCCAACCGCACCGTCGCCTGCGAAGTCTACGACTCCACCCTCGACTCCAACCCGGCCCCCGGCCTCGCCCTCTCCGGCTCCGCTCCCGCTTCAAACACGTCCTCCGTCGCCTCCGACCACTGGCCCGTCTTCGTCGACCTCCTCCTCGACGACACCATCGACATCGCCCTCTCCCTCAACACCAACTCCGTCTCCGAATCCGACCCCACCGGCACCGCCCAAATCACCATCACTCTCTCCCCCGCACCCGCCGCCAACCTCATCATCAACCTCGCCTCCGACTCCCTCGACGAGGCCATCCCCGCTCAAACCTCCATCCTCTTCACCTCCGGCCAAAACTCCCAAACCATCGACATCATCCCCCAAATCGACGGCACCCTCGACGGCACCCAAACCGCCATCTTCACCGCTTCCTCCTCCGGCCTCGACGACGCCAACATCGCCCTCGACATCCTCGACTCCGACAGCCCCGCCTACTCCTTCACCTCCTCCCCCCAAACCATCCTCGAAACCTTCCCCACCTTTGATGGCAATGCCGACCAACTCCGCTGGGCCTCCTCCTCCAATCTCTCCTGGCAAGGTGCCGACTCTGGCACCAGCACCACTTCCGGCCTCTACGCCTACGGCGCCCCCACCGACCCCTCCCTCGGCGTCCTCCCCGACGGCACCCCCACCACGTTCACTGGCCAATACACCAACAACACCGGCTCCCCCATCACCACTCTGGAGGTAGCCTACGATGCCGAACAATGGCTCGGTGCCCTCAACGGAACCGCCGACACCATCTCCGTCTCCCTCACCCACAACTCCACCACCACCCCGCTCACCAACCTCAACTTCACCGCCTCCACCACCCTCGACGGCCCTGTCTCCACCTCCACCTCTCTCTCCTCCTCCCTCACCGGCCTCAACATCCTCAACGGCGACTCCTTCTCGCTCACCTTCACCATCACTCAAGGCAGCGGCGGCACCAGCCCTCCATCAGAAGTCTTCATCAACGAATTCAGCTACGATGACGCAGGCACCGACAACACCGAATTCATCGAAGTCGCCGTCGGCGACGACTACCTCGCCTCCGTCGGCACTCTCTCCGACCTCACCATCGTCCGCTACAGTGGTGGCAACGACCCCTCCACCGCCTCCGAATACACCTCGCCCGCCGGCCCCACCTCGCTCGCCGATTTCACTCAAGGAAATTCCAACAACGGCTTCACCCTCTACTACTACGACTATCCTTCCAACGGCCTACAAAATGGAACCAACGACGGATTCGCTCTCGTCGATTCCTCTTCCGGCTCCGATGTCGTCCTCCAACTCATCAGCTACGAAGGCACCTTCACCGCCGGCTCTGGCGTCGCCCAAGGCTCCACCTCCACTGATGTCGGATTCTCCCAAAACAACTCGACCCCCGACGGAGAAAACGCCATCGGACTCACCGGCACCGGCTCCTCCCCCACCGATTTCACCTGGACCCAATTCCTCGGCCTGACCCACTCAAAAGGCCTCGCCAACGACGGCCAATCCTTCCTCACCCCCGTCTTCTCCCAAGGCCTCGCCATCGACAACATCTCCGTCTCCATCCCCCTCGACACCGATGGCGATGGCGACCCCGATTCCACCGACCCCGACGACGACAACGACGGCCTCACCGACCTTGACGAAGCCACCATCGGCACCAACCCCCTCCTCACCGACTCCGACAACAACGGCACCGACGACGGCGACGAAGACTTTGACAACGACGGCCAATCCAACGCCTCCGAACTCAACATCACTCTCACCGACCCCCTCGACCCCAATTCCTACTTCCAAGTCTGCCTCGACTCCCATCCCACTCTCACCAATCGCCTGCAACTCTCCTTCCCCACCCTCCTCGGACGCAATTACCAGCTCGAAAGCGGCTCCGACCTCATCAACTTCCCCAACAGCTCGAACATCGCCGGCGACGGCAACCCCTACCTTCTCACCATCGACCCCTCCGTCACCTCTCCCCTCTTCTACCGCGTGATCGTCACCCTCCCCTGACTACTCACAACGAATACAAGCCGTGCGCCACTGGCCACCACGTGGCCGTAATCATCCCGTTATAAAACGCGTGATAAAAAATCGCCGTCCACAACGACCCTGTCGCCCGATAAAGAAAACAAGTCGCCACTCCAAAGAAACTCACCGACAACAAACCATACAAATTATAATTATGAATAAAAGCGAACAAAACCGTAGTCACTACAACTGAAAACCCAACGCTCCGTCCCCGCGCCAACGCCGGAAACAACGCCCCCCGAAACACCACCTCCTCCACCAAAGGCGCAAGAACCACTCCCGAACTCACCGCAAACACCAAGCCCCACCAACCATCCTCCCCCCAATAAACCGACTCCCCCACCACCTCCGCTCCGTAATCCTCCAAAACCCACGCCAACCCCCAGTTGTAAAGAAAAGCCAACGCAAACATCCCCAGAATCGGCCTGAATTTCGGCGCTCGATCCAACCCCAGCAATCGTGGCAAATCCCGCCACCGCACCACCAAAAATCCCACCATCACCACCGCAAACGCCAGCCTCCAAACCGCATCCGACCACCAACTCGTCAACCCCGGAAAATCCTCCCAAAACACCTCCGGAATAAACCAATAATCCAAAAACAAAACCCACGTAATCCCCAACATCCCCAAATACGCCCCCAAAACCCAACCCGGCCTCCACACCCGCACACTCAACCCCCAAGAACGATGCTCTTGAACCCGAAAACACTTCCACGCTTCCGGCAAAAACAACAACCCCACCACAAACAAACCCCACCACAAAACCTCCCCCGCCAAACTCCACCGATAAACCTCATCCACAAACGCCCGATGCTCCAAGTCTGCCGCCACAAACCACTCCGGCACCCGCCCCTCATGTGCCCGCAAAATCGCCAACCACTCCCAAGACCACGCCCCTTGCTCCTCCACCCCTGACCGCAACTTCACCCAGTCCAAGTCCTCCAACCGCTCCTCCACCAAAGCATCGAACACCTTCTTCATCTCCAGCGCCGGCTCATCTAACAACCCCGCCTCCGCATGCCGCCCCAACTCCCCCGCCAAAAACTCCACCATCTCATCCGTCGTCCGATCAACCACCAACCATCTCTCAAAAGCCGACCGCTCCTCGCACGCCACCGCCAAATTCAACGCCACATCCGCCTCTCGAAACACCGCCCACGACGTCACCTCCCTGTCTCCCTCCGAAAACACAAAACCCATCACCGTCACCCCCACCCAAGCCACCGCCATCAAACCCAATAACCACCCCGGCATCCGCCTCCGACCCATCTCTCGATACCGTCCCAACAACCGACTCACCTCCCCACCCCTACCATCCCCCTCCCCATCCCAAAAGCCCCCATCTCTCCAAGACCACATCGCTCAGCCACTCAGTCCCTCGCCCAACACAAGCAACCAAACCGACCATCCGTAAGCTTCACAAAGGATGGTGCGCACGAAAGGAGTCGAACCTTCACGCCCAAAGGGCACTGCCGCCTGAAGACAGCGCGTCTACCAATTCCGCCACGTGCGCTCGCGACCGACACAAAAAACCACCCCCCCACCTAAAAAACAACCTCAATCCGAATCAAGCCACCCCTCCACTCTGTGAACAGACCCAAATGCCCGCTCTTCCCCACGCAGACTCAATCTGCGCTAGGCCGGGTGGACAAATTGATTGGGTGAGCGATGGGAGCAGATTTTTTCAAGGGCCAGGCGTTTGAGGGGAGGCGAATCGTGATTCGTCTTCACTCAAACAACGCAGCCATTGGGAAAATCGGCCCCAGCATCATTCCCCTTTCTGCGAAGCAGACATTCTGAAACAAAAACTCAAAAATTTCCGCTCGCCGAAGCAATTGGTCTACCCGGCCTAGAGCCCCCCCACCCCTTCCACCAACCCGAGTCAATCAACATAAAGTCTCCAATGATTCTCAAATCTGAAAAAAGACCATCAAACCAAAATATCCTTCACCACATGCGCATGCTCCACCCCTGTCAAACGCTGGTCGAGCCCCTGATACTTGTAAGTCATCGTCGTATGCTCCACCCCGAGCTGATGCAAAATCGTCGCATGCAAATCCCGGATATGCACCGGCTTTTCCACAATATTGTAACAATACTCATCCGTCTTCCCATAAGTCATTCCCCCCTTGATTCCACCCCCTGCCATCCAGATGGAAAACGCACGGGGATGATGATCACGACCATAAGTTCGATCAGTCAACTCACCCTGACAATAAATCGTCCGGCCAAATTCCCCCCCCCAAATCACCAGCGTATCTTCCAACATCCCCCGCTGCTTCAAATCCTTGATCAACGCATAACACCCCTGGTCGACATCCCGGCACTGATCCGGCAAATGCTGCGGCAACGAACCATGCTGATCCCAACCCCGATGAAAAATCTGCACAAACCGCACCCCTCGCTCGAGCAAACGCCGCCCCATCAAGGCCGAATTCGCAAACGTCCCCGGCTTCCGACTATCTTCCCCGTAAAGCTGATAAGTCGTCTCCGACTCCTGCGATAAATCCGTCAACTCCGGCACCGACGCCTGCATCCGGAACGCCATCTCATACTGCTGGATCCGCGTCTGAATCTCCGGATCCCCCACCCGCTCCAAAGAGCGCTGGTTCAAGCGCGCCAAGCCATCGAGCATCGCCCGCCTCGTCTTCCGATCCACCCCCGGCGCATCCTTCAAATACAACACCGGATCTCCACTCGTCCGCAACTGCACCCCCGCATACTTACCCGGTAAATAACCCGAACCCCACAACCGATTCGAAATCGCCTGCACATTCGCTTGCGGATTCGAATGCTGGGCCTGCATCACCACAAACGTCGGCAGGTTATTGTTCATCGAACCCAAACCATAAGACAACCACGAACCTAGCGAAGCCTTCCCCGCCACCTGATTCCCCGTAAAACACAACTGGTTCGCCGGCTCATGATTGATCGCCTCGGTATACATCGAATTGATCACACAAATATCATCTACGACCTTCGCCGTATGCGGCAACAACTCGCTCACCCACGTCCCGCTCTGTCCATGTTGCTGAAAATCAAAATGAGAATGCGCAAGAGGGAAAGTCGCCTGCCCCGCCGTCATCCCAGTCAAGCGCTCCCCCTGCGACTTCAGATAATCAGTGAGATCCTTTTTATACTCGTTTTTCAGATGAGGCTTCGGATCCCAAGTCTCAAACTGCGAGGGCGCGCCAACCATCGACAAATAGATCGCCCGCTTCGCCTTCGGCGCAATCGCTCGAAAATCAAAATCCTTCGAACTGCCCGCCGCCAACGCCTGCTGCGGCAAAAGAGACCCCAAAGCTGCCGCTCCTAAACCCGTTGCATTCGCTCGGAAAAACTGCCGCCGCGAAACTTCCGCGTTATAATCTAACAAATCATTCATCGCTCACTTCGTAATTGTCTCGTCCAAATTCAATACCTGCGTCGCCACCATCGTCCATGCAGCCAACTCCACGACATTCAAACCCTCATCTCGTCCCGAAGCACCCACCCCCAGCAACTCCTCCGCTCGCCCCGGCTCAGCCTCAAAACCCGCCTTCATCACCTCGTAGCTTTCACCCACAATCCTCACTTCCTCGCTCTCTGGCTCCCGACCAACCAGAGCAAGATAAATCAGTCTCACCCGTCCCTCCAAACCCTCTTCCTCCCTCATCACCCGCTCCGCCAATTTCCGCGACGCCTCCACAAACTGCGGATCATTCATCAACACAAAAGCCTGCAAGGGCGTATTCGTCCGCTCCCGTCTCACACAAAAACTCTCCCGCGACGGCGCATCAAAGATATCCAACGACGCCGGTGGAGCCGTCCGCTTCCAAAACGAATACATCGACCGCCGATACAAATTCTCGCCCTCATCCTGACGATAAAAACGCGTGTTCGACTGCTTCATCGCCACCGCTTCCCAAACCCCATCCGGCTGATAAGGCTTCACCGAAGGACCTCCCACTTTCGGCACCAACAAACCCGAGGCCTTCAATGCCAAATCCCGAATCTGCTCCGCATCCATCCGATACCGCGGCCCCCGCGTCAAAAACTTGTTCTTAGGATCCAACTCCAAATGCCTCTCCTCCATCACCCCCGACTGCCGATAAGTCGCCGAATCCACAATCAACCGAATCACATGCTGAAAATCCCATCCAGAATCCACAAACTCCATCGCCAACCAATCGAGCAACTCGGGATGCGTCGGCCGCGCACCCATCACCCCAAAGTCTTCCGTCGTCTCCACAAGACCCTCTCCAAAGAAATAATACCACATCCGGTTCACCGTCACCCGAGCCGACAAAGGATTCCCCTCATCCACTAACCACTCAGCCAACCCCAGCCGATTCCTCGGCAAACTCTCATCCATCGGTGGCAAAAACTCCGGCACCGCCGGCGACACCTTTTCCGCCTTCTGCCGGTAATCCCCCCGCGTCAAAATATGCGCATAAGGCTCTCCCTCCTTTTCATCCATCACCAACGTCACCGCCCCCCGCTCCCGGATCTCCTCGAACCGCCGCTCCACTTTCCCATAATCCGCCAAAACTTTCTGCGAGGGAGCATCGATGCGCGTGAAAAAGTAATCCCGCAGCGCCTTCTTCTGCCGTCCCGAACGCTCACTCTCAGGCTTCTTCAAACCTTCCTCCAAATCCACCGAATTCCCCACTTGCGCAATCTCATGATCACTCAAAACCCGACGATAGAGCCGGAACTCCTGCATTGCAGCAACCCCCCCCACAATCTGTGTCTTCCCCGAACGCCCGCCCAACTTCAGCGGCACCTCATTCAAAAAGTCCTCCCCACCAGTAGCCGTCAACGAACGTGACTCCACCTGCTTTCCATCCACATAAATCTGCAATCGCTCGCGCTTTCCTCGCTTCGGATCATACGTCACTACCACATGCGTCCAACGCTTGGGTATGATTTGCTTCTTCGTCAGCGTCTTGAACCCCTTCTTCGGCCACTGATCAATGAAGTGCGCTCCGATGAATCCATTCTCCAACCACAAGTCCCAACCCCGGTGCCCATTTCCTTCGTCCATCTTCGCAATGAGAGGCCCCCTCGGACGACCCTCAATGTAAACCTGGGCCGATAAGGTAATCGCATCACCCGAATCCACGTTTCCAAAATCCTTACCCAACTCCACTTCCGTTCGCTCCAATAGCGGCGCCCGCCCATACATCCCTGGTCGCCTCTGAAGCCGGTCCGAATGCAAGCTCCTCTTTCCCTTCGCAGTCCGAATCTGAATTTGCCCACCCCATTCGTTCAACGGCAGATGCAACTCCAAACCCTCTTCATTAGGCTTCAGCTCCTCCGCTTTCACATCTTTCGACCACGCCACAAAGTCACTTTTTCCCGTTTGCCGACGCTGGTTCAAATGATTCTTCAGCGCTTCCACTTCAGCCTTCACGAGTTTCCAATCTTCCCGATCCTCTTTTTTCGGCACCAAGAGATTCGGAGGATGATCCGGCAAATTAAAATCCATCGCTTGCATCGTCGAATTTCGGAAAAACGCCGTCAGCGAATAATTATCCTTCGCCGAAATCGGATCAAACTTGTGGTCGTGACAAGCCGCACAACCGGTCGTCAACCCCAACCAAATCGCCGCCACCGTATCCACCCGATCCTGCGCATAAATCGCTTCCCACTCCTCCTTGATCGCTCCCCCCTCTCCTGTCGTCGGCAAACAGCGGTTGAATCCACTCGCCACCTGCTGCTCCAAGCTCGCATCCGGCAACAAATCCCCCGCGACCTGCTCTCGCGTGAACTGATCAAACGGCATGTTCTCTTTGAACGCCGAAATCACCCAGTCCCGGTAGGGCCAGATCGAACGAAAATTATCAATATGAATCCCGTGCGTATCACCATACCGCGCTGCATCCAACCAATGCCGTGCAAAGTGCTCCGCATACTCATCCGTTCCCATCAGCTCCTCCACCACCTGATCCGGGTCTGCGCTCCACTTCTCCACCTCCTCAACCTCTGGTGGCAAACCCGTCAAATCAAAGGCTATCCGCCGCGCTAGCCGCGTCCCTTCTTCTTCCTCGTTTGGCTGCAATCCCTCCTCCGCGTGCGCAGCCGCCACAAAATGATCAATCCCATTCCGCACCCAGTCCTTCGCCGATTCTGAAACCTCGGGCAACTCCGGCTTCACCGGCGCCACAAATGCCCAGTGATCTTCATAAACCGCCCCCTCCTCAATCCAGCGCTTGATGATCGCAATCTCCTCCGGCTTCATCGTCTTATGCGCCTTCTTCGGCGGCATCAATTCCTCATCATCCGCCGGCAAAATCATTCGCTGGTAAATCAAGGAATCCTCCGCGTTTCCCTTCAAAATCGCCGGCTCCCCCGTGCTCTTCCGAATCGAAAACGCTTCCTCCTCGATATCCAACCGCAAAGGCTGCGACTTCGGTGCCCGCGTCGAACTATCCGGACCATGGCAATGGAAACAATACTCCGAAAGAATCGGCTGCACATCATCATTGAAATCGAGCGGATCAACTTCCCCCGACACCCGGCCACTCACCAGCATCAGCCCGACCAGGCTGCCCACAAACACTCCCTTCTTTTCCCAACAATTCTCCATCGTTCGAGCGCTAAATCTTACCGTTCAGTATCGCATTTCTATCGAAATTCGTATGAGGAAATATGCCAATATCCCAGAATCGCGCGAGAATTCATCACGAATTCCGCAGAACATCAGGCCCACCAAATACTCTCGCAGCTCTCCAACAAACCAAATTACCCTTCCTCCATGCACGGAATATTCACCTGGGTCGACCTCTCTGCCCTCCATTTCGACCGCGCCCAAACATTCTACAGCACCCTCTTCGACTGGTCCTGGGACCGCTCCGACCCCAATTACCTTCATGCTCTTCTCGACCAAAAACCCGTCGCCGGCCTCTTTCCCATGCCCGACCTCTTTCGCAAAATCAACATGCCCTCCTTCTGGATGAGCTACCTTGCTGTCGACAACATTCAAAAAACCGTTGCCCTGGCCGAAAAACTCGGAGCCAAAATCGAACTCCAAACCACCAATTCGCTCGGCGAAATCGCCCTCATCCGCGACCCAGCCGGAGCAGGTTTCACCTGCTTCCAGGGTAATGCACCCTCCGCTCTCTCAAACAAACCCAATCACTGGTGCCACAACCAACTCCTTGTCTCTGATCTCTCCAAAGTCCGGACGTTTTACGAAAGCCTCTTCAACTGGACCTTCCATCCCAAAGACAATGACTACTACGAAATTCGTAACCCATCCGGACAGACCATAGCTTCTGCACAAGTCGCACCCAATGACATCAAGGGAGAAAAGGAATTCTGGGCCGTTTTCTTCTCCGTCCCAGCTCTGGAACCAAGCCTCAAAAAAACTCAATCCCTCGGCGGTAAAATCCTCGCCTGCTATCCGAGTCAAAACGGCGAACACGTCCTTATCGAAGACTCCCAAGGCGCCGCTTGTTATCTCACTGAAAGCAACACCTCCTCTCCCCCAACTCACACGAACTCACCCCTCAAATGGCGGACCATCGTGGGCCTCATCGCCATTTTCGCTGCCGTCATCCTCGAAGCCAACTGGATCTGGGCCGCCCTCTTCCTCTTCTGGATCATCCCCGACCTCAAGTCCGGCACCACCCACTTCATCGAACCTCTCACCCGTCGCGACAACCCCATCCTCTACTGGACCGTCGTCGTCACCTGGCTCACCCTCTCCGCCCTCATGCTCTTCTACCGCTAGCCCCGTCAAATGGAGCGGCAGCCTTGACTGCCGCCGACATACGCTAACCCTCAAACGCCTCCCGCTCCTTCTCCAACGACCGCAGCGCCTCCTCTTCCGAAATCTCATTCGGCGGCGTCAATAGACTCACCACCACGCTCGAAACCAACGAGGCCAAGACCGCCGGAATGGTCACCCCGCCAAAAAATTCTTTCCACTCCGGCACCAGAAACACCACTACCGCCACCAACGTCCCCACCACCAAAGCCGTCACCCCACCCTGCCACGTGCTCCGCTTCCAAAATCGCCCGAGCACACAGCACACAAACAAGCCACTAATCACCAACCCCACCATGCTTTTGATGTAGCCAAAAATATTATCCGACAGCATCGTGAACAAGACCGCCAGAATCGACGTCACCGCCGCTCCCACCCGCGAATACTGAATCGCCCGCTTCTTTGGCGGCATCTTCCCGGTGAACAAAATAAACACGTC
The DNA here is from genome assembly GCA_039186735.1 of Verrucomicrobiota bacterium. Classification (GTDB taxonomy): domain Bacteria; phylum Verrucomicrobiota; class Verrucomicrobiia; order Verrucomicrobiales; family Akkermansiaceae; genus Roseibacillus. The sequence continues at coordinate 14,540 of JBCCZX010000031.1, forward strand.
CCGTAGCAAAATCGACGTCCCTGCAATCGCATCCGAACTCGCCGAGGAAATCACCGCACTCAACCCCGCAATCAACACCACCACCGCCAACCCTGCCGGCAAAATCGTCGTCAACAACTCTGGAAACGCCTGATCCTGATTCTCCAACCCTGGAATCAACCGCGACGCCGTAATCCCAATCACCACCGGAATAATCGCAAACAACAAATACAAACCCGCCGACCAGTAATAACTCTTCCGCACCGTCCCCGCATCCTTCGACGAATAAATCCGCTGCCGAAACGACGGCACCGTCGCCGTGCTGATAAACACACTCACCGCCACCGTCAGTGAACCCATCCACTCCCCCGACCCCAAAAATGCAAAATACTCCCCATCAAACAACGCCGACGAATCACTCCACGCCTCAATCCGCCCCAGACACACAAACCCCATAATCAAAAACCCCACAAACAACACCACCGCCTGAATCGTATCCGTCCAAACCACCGCCGTATATCCCCCGATAATCACGTAAATCGTGAAAGCCGACGCCACCAGAATCTTGCACGTCGTCATGTCGATACCTGCAATCCAGTTGAGATACAAACTCCCGCCCATGATGTGGGCCCCCAGCCATCCCACCGAGGCAAAGAAAATCGCCACCCCCACAATCCCCTTAATCAAACGATTCCCACCATAGTAGAACGACACCTCCTCCGAAAACGTCATGAACTCATACTTCCTCGCCTCCGCAAAAAACTTCGCCAAAAACAACAAGCCCGTCCCCGCTCCAATCGCAAACAACGCCCCCGCCCAACCATTCGTATAAGCCTTCCCCACCGCTCCCATACTCGACCCCGTCCCCACCATCGTCGCCACCGTCGTCCCCAGCACCAAAAGCAATGGCACGCTTCGACCACTCAACAAAAAGTCATCTCCCGACTTCTGCCCCCGCGAAACCCACCACCCCAACACCACCATCCCCAAAATATAAATCCCAAACAGAACAAAAAAGAGCTGCCGATCAAACCCCTCAGCCCCCCCACCAACCGCCAAAATCGGAAACAAATTCACCATCGACCCAAAACCCTCTCAAACCCCCACAAAAACCCAAACTCAAAAATACAAAGAACAAAACTCTCCACCTCCGCGACTTCGCGCGAGACACAAAAAAATTCAAAACTCAAAAACCTTCGCGTCTTTGCGTCTTCGCGCGAGGAAAACCAAAACCCAGAGAACAAACCTCTGCGTCTCCGCGGCTCTGCGCGATGCAAAAAATACAAAGCGCAAAAACCTTCACGCCTTTACGCCTTCGCGCGAGAACCCAAAATTCAGTCTAGTAAATCCTCACTTCTTCGGCACCGCCCTCACCGCTCCCACCGAAATCCCCCCATCCACCAGCAAAGTCTGCCCCGTCACATAACCGCTCGCCTCACTCGCCAAATACACCAAAGACCCATCCAAATCCCCAGACGCCCCCGGACGCTTCAACGGAATTCGATCACTCAAATACTCCACCCACTCCTTATCCTCATACATCACCGCATTCTGCGCCGTCTTGAACCATCCCGGCGCCAAACAATTCACCGTAATCCCATGCGGACCCCAATCATCCGCCAAACTCATCGTCAACTGCTTGACCCCGCCCCGACTCGACCCATAAGGCGCCAACCCCGCATAACCATTCACACAAGTCACCGAACCCATATTGATAATCCTCCCCCAGCCACTCCCACTCTCCACCATTCGCTTCGCACACGCCTGCGCCACAAAGAACAAACCCCGCAAATTTGTCTCCAACACTAGGTTCCAATCCTCCCAAGTCACCTCCAGCGCTGGCTTCCGCACATTGCACCCCGCGTTGTTCACCAAAATTTCAATTCCTCCCGCCACCTCCCAAGCCTCCTCAACCCCCTTCTCAATCGACTCCTCCTTCCTGACATCCAAAGCCACCCCCCAACACCTTCTTCCCAAAGCCTCCACTTCCGCAATCGTATCTACTAAATCCTTCGTATCCCGAGCCGTCACCACCACATCCGCCCCTGCCCGAGCCAAAGCCAGCGCAAAACCCTTCCCCAACCCTCGACTTCCCCCCGTCACCAACGCCCGCTTCCCAGTCAAATCAAACAAACTCATAAACTCAAAATCTTTTCTTCTCCTTATCCTATGCTCAAAACACCAAACCTAAAATCCCATCCATCTGATCCATCCTGGTCCCAAAAAAATCCGCGCCAAATCCGCGTGGAGAAGAACTCACGGCTCAATCAACACCTTCAACGCCCCCAACTCACTCGCCTTCTCAAACGCCCTCACTCCATTCTCCAACTTCTCCACCGCCGTAATCAAGGGCTTCACCTGCACACTCCCATCCGCAATCGCCTCCAAGGCATCCGGATACTCCCCCGCAATCGCACACGACCCCAGCACATCCAACTCCCGCGTCACCGCCACCTGCAAGGGAAACGGAACCTCCGGCGCCAAATTCCCCACCAAGACCACCTGACCGCCTTTTTTCACCGCCTCCATCGCCTGCTTCACCGTCGGCGCCGCTCCCACCACCTCCATCGCCACATCAAAATCCCCCCCCTCAAACTCTCCCGCCAAAATCCCTTCACTCGCCCCCAACTCCACCGCCAACCTCAACCGCCCCTCATCCAAATCCACCGCCACCACCTCCGACGCTCCCGCCCGCTTCAAACCCTGCACAATTAACAACCCAATCAATCCCGCCCCTACCACCAACACCCGCTTCCCGCTCAAATCTTTCGTCCGCGAAATCGCATGCAAAGCCACCCCCACCGGCTCCGCAAACGCCGCCTCCTCAAAACTCAACCCCTCCGGCAACCGATGCACAATCCGCTCCGGCACCACCACCGCCTCCGCAAACGCCCCATCCCGCCGAAACTCCGCGCAACTCACCCCCACCACCTGCCGCGAATCACACAAATTCACCCGGCCCTCCCGACAATAATCACAATCCCCACACCACACCGTCGAATCAAACGTCACCCGATCCCCCACCGCAAAACCCTCCACCCCTTCACCCACCGCCTCAATCACTCCGCTCGCCTCATGCCCCATCACCACCGGCGGAATCCGCCGCCCGCTACTCCCATCCATCCCATGCAAATCACTTCCACAAATCCCACACGCCCGCACCCGAACCCTCACCTCCCCCGCACCCACGAGCGGAACATCTCGCTCCACCACCTCCACCACCGACGGCGCCACCAACTCCAAAACCTTCATCACCCCAAACCTCCCCACCTCCCGAAAAAAACCAATCCAAAAAAACACATCCAGGAAGCTTTCCAAGCTCGCGCCCTCGCCAGTCAAAAAACAACCAGAACCTCCGTGCCCTCTCGGTCCCACCTGTTTAACTCCCTCTCGTGATCTCAGTTCTCACCTTCCTCCTCCTCACCATCGACGCCACACCCCTCGACCAATTCCGCGCCTCCCCCCACCTCAAAACCGCCACCATCGGCTTCTCCCTCATCCCCCTCGAAGACCCAAAACCCACCACAATCCCAAAAACCGAAACTCACGAACCCTCCTCCGCCTCCCCACCGCCCCAAGAAACAAAACCCCCAACCCTCGAACACAACCCCCACAAAGCCCTCATCCCCGCCTCCGTCCAAAAAGCCCTCACCACCGCCACCGCCCTCCACCTCCTCGGCCCCGACTTCACCTTCCAAACCCGCCTCTACCAATCCGGCCAAAACCTCATCATCCTCGGCGGCGGCGACCCCCTCCTCGCCTCCACCAACCTCAACGTCGAATTCCCTGCCTGGCACCAAGCCCTCCTCGACGCCGGCCTCACCGAAATCTCCGGCACCCTCATCGCCGACCCCTCCCGCTTCGAAGACCGCACCACCCCCAACCAATGGCTCTGGGGCGACCTCGGCAACTACTACGGCGCCGGCCCCTCCGGCCTCAACTTCCACCGCAACCAATACACCCTCACTTTCGCCCCGGGACCAATCGGTTCTCCCGCCCGCCTGCTCTCCACCATCCCCAAACCTCCCGGAGTCACCTTCGACAACCACATCCGCACCGGCCCCTCCGGAAGTGGCGACCAGGGCTACGTCTACGGTGGACCTCGGAGAACTCTCATCACCCTCCGCGGCACCATTCCCACCGGCGACAACTTCCAAATCAAGGGCGCCCTTCCCGACCCACCCCTCCTCTGCCTCCACGCCTTCAAAGACTACCTCGAAGAAAACAACTTCCCCGTCGCTAACATCAAGGTCCAGCGGAATGCCGACCGAATCGACGAAACACTCCTCCACACCACCACCAGCCCCACCCTCGCCAAACTCATCATCCCCACCAACCAAAAGAGCATCAACCTCAACGCCGACTCCATCTTCAAAGCCCTCACCCCCCGAGGCACCACCACCGCCTCCACCCAAGCCTTCCGCAAGCTCTGGCAATCAAAAGGCCTCGACCTCACCGGCCTCGACCTCCACGACGGCTCCGGCCTCTCCCCCCAAAACCTCGTCACCCCCGCCCAAATCACCGCCATCCTCAAAGCCACCGCCAACTCCGAACACCGCGACCCCTTCACCCGCTCCCTCGCCGTCGCCGGCCGCTCCGGCACCCTCCGCTCCTTCGGCCGCGGCACCGCCTGCGAAAACCGCATCATCGCCAAAACCGGCTCCATGACCCGCGTCCGCTCCTTCGCCGGCTACCTCCGCGCCAAATCCGGAAAAAAATTCGCCTTCGCCCTCCTCATCAACCACTACAACGGCCCCGACAAAACCATCCGCCCCCTCACCACCAACCTCCTCGCCCAACTCATCGTCCAGAACTAGGCCGGATGGACCAATTGATTAGGTGCGCGATGGGAGCAGATTTTTTCAAGGGCCAGGCGTTTGAGGGGAGGCGAATCGTGATTCGTCTTCACTCAAACAACGCAGCCATTGGGAAAATCGGCCCCAGCATCATTCCCCTTTCTGCGAAGCAGACAGTCTGAAACAAAAACCCAAAAAATCCGCTCGCCGAAGCAATTTGTCCACCGGCCGAGTGTGCTGTCTTCACCCCCCTCACTCCTCCTCACTCACCCGAAAAAACCCTCGCTCCGGACCCGGATACACAAATGGACCCAGCCCAGTCTTCAAGTCATCTCCCGACCCCTGAATCCCCCCCTGCACCACCGTCCAACTCTCCGCACTCAAATCAGGCGAACTCCACACCGAATAACTCCGCCCCGGCACACTCGCCCACTCCAAACTCACCGTCCCCCCATCCGCCGCATAGCCGATCGAAGTCACCCGCAACTCATTCAACAAAGCCAAATTCCCCGCCGCATCAAACGGATCCGACCACTTCTCATTCGTATAAACATCACTCCCCGTCAACGTCGCCAAAAACGCATTGATCTGCCGCCGCTCCCGCGCTGTCGAATTCAAAAGCAAACCAATATTCTCACCCGTCGTCGGACTCACCCGCTTTAAGCGTGGATCCAGATTCGTATTATCATCCTCAAACAAACGACGGAACTCGTAGTGCCCAAAAATATCCTTCAAAAACAACGCCTGCCCCGAATGAAACATGCCCCCGTTTAAGGTCTCCCCATCCGCCTTAATCAAATCCCGCAAAGTCGGTGACCGCGTTCCATCCAACCACGATGGATCACCCGGAAAATTCGACGGTGGTCGCACAAACGCATTATTCAACGAATTCGGATCAATGCTAAACTCCGGCGGCTGATGACAAGTCGCGCAATCGAAACCGCCGCTGATCCGCTTCGCCACCGGAAACGTCCCCCCCGGATCACCCGGCACATCCTGCACCGTATGCGTATCCTCCTCCCACTCAAAACCCTCGATAAACAACCTCTTCCCCTCATTCTCATCCGCCGTGAAATTTGGAAAATCCGTCAAATCATCCCCCACCTGCGCCCGCCCCACATCATACTTCGTATCAAACGACTGAATACTCCGCACAAACTGCGCCAGCGCCTTCCCCATTCGCTCCTCCGTGATCGCCGCATCACCAAAGGCAAAAGTGAACAAAGCCGGATAATAGTTCGTCGCCCCCATCTCTAACAAAAGGTCCCCAAAACCCGGCATCCCATTCTCCCCACTATACCCCATCTCAGCTTCCTCCTTGATCGGAATAATCATCTGCTCCTCCAACGAATCCGCCGTCTCATCCCACCGAAACTTCTCCTCATCACCAAAGCGAGCATTCACCAACCTCATCGAATGCCTCGGCGTCAAATTCCCATCAATCCCCACACTCACATTCGCCAAATCAGAAAACGCATGCTCCTGAACATGACAACTTGCACAAGAAATCGAATTATCCGCCGAAAGAATCGGATCATAAAACAGCACCCGCCCCAACGTCGCCCCCTCATCCGTAATCACATTATCAAACGGCGTGTTATCCCGCGTAATGTAAGCCGGCACCCACTGATTCGCATAATTCTTCAACCTCCCCACATCCAACACCCCACTCCCTTGCCCCCCCACAGCACCCCCCAAAATCCTCCAAAAAGCCAAAACAAAAGACCCGGACCAGAGCGCC
>JBCCZX010000032.1:0-20626 GCA_039186735.1 Verrucomicrobiota bacterium
CCCTCGTCCTCGCCCACAACAAAACCCTGGCGGCGCAGCTCTGCAACGAACTGCGGCAGTTCTTCCCCCACAACGCCGTCGAATACTTCGTCTCCTACTTCGACTACTACCAACCCGAGGCCTACATCCCCCGCACCGACACATACATCGAGAAAGACTCCTCCATCAACGACGAGATCGAACGCCTCCGCCTCTCCACCATGGGCTCCGTGCTCACCCGTCAGGACGTCATCGTTGTCGCCTCCGTCTCCTGCATCTACGGCTTGGGTAGTCCGGACGACTACGAAGGCTCCATGCTCCCGGTCTGGACCGGTCAAGAACTCGACCGCGACACCTTCCTCAAGCAACTCGTCGACCTCCTCTTCGAACGAAACGACATCGCCTTCGGCCGAGGCAAATTCCGCGTCCGCGGCGACGTCGTCGAAGTCCACCCTGCCTACCTCGACGAAACCGCCATCCGCATCGAATTCTTCGGCGACGAAGTCGAACGCCTCTCTTCCATCGACACCCTCACCGCTACCGTCATCGAGCGCATCGAATCCCACACCTTCTTCCCTGCCAAACAGTTCGTCACTGAAAAAGGCAAGATGAAGGAGGCCATGCACGCCATCCGCAAGGAATGCGAAGAGCGCGTCGCTTGGTTCGAAAAAAACGGAAAACTCATCGAAGCTCAGCGCCTCAAAATGCGCACCGATTACGACCTCGAGATGATGGAGGAAATGGGCTTCTGCCAGGGCATCGAAAACTACTCCCGCCACCTCACCGGCCGCGAGCCCGGTGCCCGCCCCTACACTCTGTTAGACTTCTTCGCCGAACAGAATTTCCTCCTCATGATCGACGAATCCCACGTCTCCGTTCCCCAAATCGGCGGTATGTATGAAGGCGACAAATCCCGCAAAACCGTCCTCGTCGAACACGGCTTCCGCCTCCCCAGCGCCCTCGATAACCGCCCTCTCAAGTTCCCCGAGTTCATGCAGCAAACCATGCAGCGTCTCTACGTCTCCGCCACCCCCAGCACCTTCGAACTCGCCAACTCCCGCCCCGACAACCACTCCTACATCGACATCAAGCGCGACGCCGAAGCCCGGGGCCTCGACTCCCTGGCCCTCAAGCGCATGAAGGTCAAAACCAGCGGCTCCGACGAAGCTGTCGGCGACTTCGATCCCGAAAAACGAGGCACCCCGCTCGTCGTCGAACAAATCATCCGCCCCACCGGCCTCCTCGACCCCGTCCTCCATCTCAAACCCCTCAAAGGCCAAATCGACGAAACCATCGAACTCTGCCGCCAACGCGTCGAGCGCGGCGAACGCGTCCTCGTCACCACCCTCACCAAAAAAACCGCCGAAGACCTCACCGACTACCTCGTCGGTGTCGACCTCAAGGTCCGCTATCTCCACTCCGACATCGACGCCGTCGAACGCGTCGAAATCCTTCGTGCCCTTCGCGCCGCCGAATTCGACATCCTCGTCGGTATCAATCTCCTCCGCGAAGGCCTCGATCTCCCCGAAGTCTCCCTCGTCTGCATCCTCGATGCCGACAAAGAAGGCTTCCTTCGCAACGAAACCTCCCTCATCCAAACCGCCGGCCGCGCCGCCCGCCACGTCAACGGCGAATGCGTCCTCTTCTGCGACCAGGTCACCGACTCCATCCAGCGCCTCATCGACGTCACCGAATACCGCCGCGAGAAGCAAATGGCCCACAACGAGAAACACGGCATCACCCCCAAGTCCGTCGTCCGCGCCGTCCAGCAAAGCCTCAACTCCTACGAGGAAAACAGTATCAAAGGCCAAAAGCTCAACGCCAAGATGGTCGCCGAGGACGAAATGATCTACAACGCCACCGAAGTCCTCCGCGAGCTCGAAGCCGAAATGCAAGAAGCCGCCAGCAAACTCGAATTCGAACGTGCCGCCCACCTCCGCGACCAAATCAAACAACTCAAAGACAAAGCCGACCTTTCAGATAAGGTAGGGCGTGGCGGCTCGCCGCGCCGCGAATTGCCAAAAGAGATCACCTACCAGAAACCCAAACGCAAGACACGGTAGGGCGGACCGGCTCGGTCCGCCGCGAATCACCTACCAAATCCTAGCTTCAAAAGCTGCCGTCCCATCATTCCAAACTCCTCCAACTGGCACAGCGAGCCGCCGCGCCCTACCTTCGCAACCACCATGCCTCACCCCCAACGCAAAAAACTCCCTCATCACCCCACTCATCCTATCTACGACCCCAATTCCGGTCCCGACATCTACTTCATCACCATCTGCACGACCCCGCGCCATCAAAACCAACTCGCAAACCCCACCGCTTGGTCAGCCCTCCTCGAAACTGTCCTCCACCGCCAACAAAAAGCAGACCTCGCCTGCAACCTCCTCCTCGCCATGCCCGACCACCTCCACGGTCTCTTCTCCTTCGAAGGTGGCACGCCCATGAAAACCGTTATCACCAATCTCAAAAGCTATCTTGCGAAAACCCAGGGTATCCAATGGCAGCGTGACTTCTTCGACCACCGCTTGCGCAACTGGGAATCCGCCACCGAAAAAGCCACCTACATCCGTCAAAACCCCGTCCGTGCCAAGCTTATCGAAAACGCAGCCGACTGGCCCTACCTCCACGATCGCCTCTCACGGTAGGGCGTGGCGGCCCGCCGCGCCGCGATTCACCAACCAATTCCCTCCTATCCAATCAGCGTCACCCTATGATCCAAACCCCTCCAACCGGCGCGGCGAGCCGCCACGCCCTACCATCATCCTTCCAACCACAGGAAAACTCCCCTACCCTCCACCCATGCGCATCGCGCTTTCCATCCTCCTCTTCACTCTCCCCCTCGAATCCGCCGAAGTCTCTCTTCATAGCAATCCGGCGCAAAACCAGGGGCTCACCTCCATCACCCTCGACTTTCTCAACAACGACAATGGCGCAGTTTATAACTCTGCCACCTTTGACCTTGTCACTTCCTTCGTGCCGGTCCTGCAGGCCATCTCGGACAACCATCCCGGTCACCTTGGACACCCCCTGCCGAACATCGCATCAAACATCGGTCTGACCATTAGAGGGGCACCAACTGGCGAAGTGAACAGAGGCTGGTCCCCAATCTACTCCCCTACCACTGGCCTCATCTCTTTCACCAACAACGGCTTCATCCCCGACGGAACCTACGACGTTTGGCGTGCCACCCAGCAAAATCCAAACCGCGACGAACTCGCCCTCAGCCTCAACCTCGGCTCCCTCCTCGACTTCAACCAAAACAACCAAACCGACCCCGAAGAAACCCTCCTCACCCTTCCCACCCCCGCCAATGATGGCTTCTATGCTTTTATGGGCGTTCAGAACGAATTCTACGCCTCCACCCCCCGCTTCGCCCTCACCTCCCAACTCAACCCCACTCTCGCCATCACTTCCATCACCGCCACCGAAATCACCCTTACCTTCCCCACCCAAACCGCCTTCTTCTACACCCTGCAATCCAGCCCCGATCTCAACTTCACTGCCCCTCACCTCACCGAACAACCCACCCTCACCGGCACCGGCTCCCTCCCCCGCACCACCACCCCCACCTTCTACCGCCTCCTCCAACACTAACAGGAGAGGCGGCTTTTACTGCCGCCTGCAAAACCCAAGCCCCCTATTTCCTGGCACCAAAAAACTCAAACCACCGGGCGACAATAAAAGTCGCCCCTCCGATTTCCCAAACCACTACCACCTCCTCCAACACTAACTGCAGAGGCGACCTATACTGTCGCCTGCACAACTGGAGCGGCGGCCTTTACTGCCGCCGAAATCCCACCAATCATCCCCCCAATCAAAACACCCGCTTCCATCTTCCACCAATCCCCCACCACCGCCGCCTCCCAACTCATCGGCGCCACCCTCACCCACGGTCCAACCTCCGGGCTCATCGTCGAAACCGAAGCCTACTCGGAACTCAACGACGAGGCCTGCCACACCTTCTTCCGCAAGTCCGCCCGCTCCTTCGTCGCTAACAACCCACCCGGCGCGGCCTATGTCTACCTCAACTACGGCATGTATTGGCTGGCCAACGTTCTTGTCCGATCTCCCTCCGGCGAACGCGGCTTCGTTCTCATCCGCGCCCTCGAACCTCTCGACGGCATCGAGCTGATGAAACAGCGCCGCAACAAAACCAAACTCGCCGACCTCTGCTCCGGCCCCGGCAAGCTCACCATCGCCCTTGGCATCGACGGCACCCATCACGAGCAAAACTTCCTCGGCAAACCTTTCACCCTCACCCCCCGCTCAGCCACTCCCGACATCCTCACCGGCCCTCGAATCGGCATCTCCAAAGCAAAGGATCTTCCCTGGCGCTTCGGCCTCGCTGCCAACCCCCACCTCAGCCAGCCTTTCTAATCAATCTTTGCGTCTTCCCAACTTTGCGGTTCAATAGTCACGCATGCACGACGCGCTCGCCCAGCTTCTCTCCCCCACCCAAGTCTCCAGCTCCCCAGAAGACCTCGCCACCCACGCCATCGACAAGTGGAACTACGCCGCCCCGCCCGAAGTCGTCGTCTTCGCCGAATCCACTGACGATGTCTCCAAAACCCTCGCCTACGCCCACCAAGAAGGCATTCCCGTCACCACCCGTGGTGCCGGCATCGGCTACGTCGGCGGAGCGGTGCCCGAAAAAGGCGGCATTGTTCTCTCCGTCGCCCGCATGAACCAGATCCTCGAACTCTCCCCCGCTGACGGTCTCGCCGTCGTCCAACCCGGTGTCATCACCAAAGAGCTTCAGGACGCCGCCAAAGAACTCAACTGGTATTACCCCCCTGACCCCGCCTCCCTAAAGGAATGCTCCCTCGGCGGAAACATCGCCACCAACGCTGGCGGCCCTCGCTGCCTGAAGTACGGAGTCACCAAAAACTACGTGATGGGTCTCGAAGTCGTCCTCGCCGACGGCACCATCGCACGCACCGGCTCCTGTTGCCACAAAAACAAAACCGGATTCTCCCTCACTGAACTCTTTGTCGGATCCGAAGGATTGTTAGGCGTTGTCACGGAGGCAACTCTCCGGCTGATCCCCCATCCTCAGCGGCGCGCCATGCTCACCGCCACCTTCCCCGATTTTCCCACTGCTGCCGCCGCCGTCCAAACCATTCTCAATGCCGGTCACCTCCCGTCCGCTCTCGAGATCACCGACACCTTCACCCTCCAAGCCGCCCGCAACTACCTCGGACCCGGCAAACTCCCCGATGGCGACGCCCACCTCATCGTCGAAATCGATGGCCGCCACTCTGCGGTCGACACCGAACTCCTCGAACTCAACGCCCTCCTCCTCTCGGCCCAAGCCCTCGACATTGAGCAACACCTCGACGATCCCTCCTGCGAAGCCGTCTGGCAACTCCGCCGTGAATTCTCCTACTCCCTCCGCGCCACTGGCCTGACAAAGCTCAACGAAGACATCGTCGTCCCCCGCTCCAAACTCGTCGAACTCGTCGAATTCGCGCAGGAACTTGCTGCCAAAACCGGCATCCCAATCGCCTGTTTCGGCCACGCCGGCGACGGCAATATCCACACCAACCTCATGGTCGAAAACTACGACGACCCGGAAAAGAAAAAGCCTGCGGACGAAGCCCTCGACCAACTCTTCAGCTGGATCATCGCCAATAACGGAGTCATCACCGGCGAGCACGGCGTCGGCCTCGCCAAGAAACCCTGGTTCCAATCCTCCCTCCACCCCGCTGCCTTCGCCCTCCACCAAAAAATCAAAGCCGCCCTCGATCCCGAAAACAGCCTGAATCCAGGAAAGTTTCTAGGGTAGGACGGGCCAGCCCGGTCCGTCGCGAATGTCCAAGTGACTACGAAGCATTACGTAGTTTTTTCAAATCCAGCAAATCTTGCTCTCGCCCCGCGGCCTCTTTGGCTAAAATCAAATCCTCCAGCCCCAAAAAAGGAGCCTCATGCCCACCTAATTTCCCGAGGGACCTCCGCTCCCAACAACTCCCAAAATCCAGTTCCCCCACGCTCGTCAAAAAATCCACCCGCACCGGCGGAATCCCTATCTGATACATCACCTTCTCCTCCGCAAAATCCTCCACTTTCATGTGCTGCAACCACCCTCCAAACCTCTGCAAAGCGGCCTTCAACTTACCCGCGTTCTCCAAATCGGCCTCTACCCAAACATCCAAATCTTTCGTAAACCGAGGCTCAGTGTGAAACATCACCGCATACCCGCCCACCACGAGGTGCCGCACCTCAAACACGCGTAAACACGCAAGCAGATCTTTGAAGTCTGAGTTCATCCCGATCGCCTCCCTTCAATTCCCACATCGTCTCGACCATCTCCCAAGCCGCCGCAAAGCGCTCCTCGACTGGCCGACTCTGCCAAAACTTCTGGTCAAACCCTTCATCATCCTCGCCCACACGCCCCTTCCGCGCCCAGAGTTCTCCGTCTTTGATGATCATATCTTATACTCCTACTTCGAGGAGCCTAAATCAACCTTCGAAACTTCCACCAAAAAATCAAAGCCGCCCTCGATCCCAAGAACGGCCTGAATCCTGAAAAATTTCTGGTTTAGTCTGACGCGCGAGTACCGCGCTTACTTGGGCCACGACTGGCCTTCCCATACTTTTCCTGAAACTCACGGCGCTGCTTGGTGATCTCGTAGAGAACAATTCCCGAAGTCGTTCCAAGGTTAAGACTCTCGATCATTCCAAACATCGGTATCGTCACACAAAACTCACTCCGTTCGACTGCGAGTTCGCTTATCCCAAGATTCTCGCTGCCGAACCAGATCGCAACTTTGGGGTGAGTATAGTCTCCCTCGTGCAAAATGACCGTTTTCTTACCTTTTTGATGAGGCGAAGTAACAATCGACACGTATCGATTTCGTTCCAGATGCTTGAGACAGTCTGCGGTTGAGTCGAAACGCTTCACATAACTCCACTTGATTGCCGATACAGAGATGTGAGAAAGCGACGATTTTTCTCTCATTTCTTGCCAATCATCGGGCAGCTTATTTTTCGGATCAACGATGTAAGTCTTGTCCACACCAAGGGCATTCACATTTCGTGATAATCGTCCCGATGTTTCTAAAGTCTTTGGGGTTCTCAATCACCGCAATGAGATTCTTACAACGATAAGGCTTAATCGCCCTCGCTCGCTTCCTAACGCCTGGTTTGGATTCTCCCATTCTTAATTTTCAAAACAAAATTCAACACTCCAACCCTGTCCAAGCCGCATTCTCCGCGCTCGACTTCACGACCGCCTCGATGAAGGCCATTCCACGAATTCCATCGTCGATTTTCGGATAGTCGGTCGCCAAGGCATCGGCCTCGGTGCCGTCCTCAACAGCCCGGATGTGATTCACGAAGTTCTTGTAGATGTTTGCGAACGCTTCGAGGTAGCCCTCGGGATGACCAAACGGTGTTCGGCAATTTGCACCCGCCGCTTCACCAAGATAGTCGTTGCCCGCGCGCCAAACTTCGCTCGGCTTTCCGAATCGGTGAACGGTGAGCGTGTTCGGTTCTTGTTGATGCCATTCCAAGCCACCAGTTTCCCCGTAAAGGCGAATGTTGAGCCCGTTTTCGCAACCTACCGAAATCTGTGAGGCATGAAGAATCCCCTTCGCTCCTCCTTCGAAACGCAAGAGCACGTTGCCATCATCATCCAACAAACGACCATCGACAAACGCGGTGAGGTCCGCTGCCAGCTCGGCAATCTTCAGTCCCGAAATGTATTCCGCAAGATTTTCGGCATGAGTCCCGATGTCGCCCATACAACCCGCCGCACCTGACCGCTTGGGATCCGTGCGCCACTCTGCCTGCTTGGCTCCCTCCGCCTCCAAGCGGGTTGCCAACCAACCTTGTGGATACTCAACGATAATTTTCCGCACCTTGCCGAACTCCCCTCCCTGAACCATCTCCCGGGCCTGCTTGACCATGGGATAGCCAGTGTAGTTGTGAGTCAGGCCATAAAGCTTTCCGCTCTTCTCGATGATTTCCTTGAGAGCCTTTGCCTCTGCCAAGTCCAGGGTGGCCGGCTTGTCGGACAACACATGGAAGCCACCTTCCAAAGCCGCCTTCGCCGCCGGGAAGTGCATGTGGTTCGGGGTCACAATCGCCACGAAGTCCATCCGCTCACCCACAGGCAACTTCGACTCCGCTTCAATCATCTCCTCGTAAGTCCCGTAGCAGCGGTCCTCGGGCAAAAGAAAATCTTTTCCAGACGCCTTCGACTTCTCCGGAGTCGAACTAAACGCGCCACAGACCAACTCAATCTGCTGATCGATCGCCGCCGCAATCCGGTGCACCCCTCCGATGAACGCATCACGCCCACCACCAATCATTCCCATGCGGATCTTCCGCTCACTAAAGCTCATCTCTCTAACAAATCACTGGTTCTCGTTATCAAATGCCGAATCAAACATCCCCTGATCATTCCGAGGGAAATCAACCGCCCGCGTGAACTCACAACTCTCCGCCGCTCCGTGGAAGCGGTCCATGCGTCCATCCTCCCACTCCACCGAAAGCGGCCCGTTATAACCAATATCATTCAACGCCACGATGATTTCCTCAAAGTCGGTATCGCCCCGACCCACACTACGAAAGTCCCAGTAGCGACGTGCATCACAGAAGTCAGTGTGTCCACCGAAGACGCCCACGGTGCCATCCCCGTGACCCCACCAGGCGTCCTTCATGTGCACGTGGAAAATTCGGTCCGAAAACTCGCGAATGAACTTCACATAATCCACCCCCTGATACCCCAAGTGGCTCGGGTCGTAGTTAAACCCAAAGCGCTCGTGCCCGCTCAGAGCCTCAATCGCCCGAGCCGACGACGCGATATCAAACGCAATCTCTGTCGGATGCACCTCCAGCGCAAAGTAAACATCCTGCGCCGCAAACTCATCCAGGATCGGCTTCCAGCGATCAGCAAAGTCCACAAAGCCCTTCTCCAAAAACGCCTGGTCCGTCGGCGGAAACGCATAAAGCGCATGCCAAATACTCGAACCCGTAAACCCATTCACCACCGCCTTGCCAGTCCCCTCTGGCGCACTCGCCATATACTCCTTCCCTGCATCGATAAACTTACGGCACGCCTTCGCGGTATCCTTCATCTCCTGCGCCGCCCGCTGACGCACCCCTTCCGGATCTCCATCTCCCCAAATCTCGGGGCTCAAAATGGCTTTGTGCCGCTCATCAATCAAATCACACACCGCTTGCCCCACCAAGTGACTAGAAATCGCGTAACAGATCAGGTCGTTTTTTTTCAGCAGCTCCCAAATCCCCTCCACATAACCCTCCTCATTCAGCGCCCGCTGCACTTCAAAGTGGTCGCCCCAACAGGCAAGCTCCACGCCATCATATCCCATATCGCGAACCTTCGGCAAAAGGTCGGCAAGGGCGAGGTCGGCCCACTGGCCCGTAAACAAGGTAACTGGTCTTGGCATATCTTTGATTTCTCTGTTGAACTTACGTGAGTTTGAAATGGTTTTTCAGCGCTTCGGCAAATGTTTTCTCAAGTTCCGCGTAGATCGCCGCGTTCTCCCTCCTCGGCTCCACATCCCGCCCCGCCGCCGGAGACGAAACCGCCGCCTCCCACGCCTCTAAATCATCTCCCAACGCCACCGCCGCCCGAACAGCCGCGCCCAAGGCCGCTGAACCCGCCACCTCCAACCGCCGCACCCGTTTCCCAAACACATCCGCCGCCACCTGCGCAATGCCGTCGTTCTCCGACGCCCCGCCCGTCATCAGGATTTCCTCCGTCTCCACCCCCAGCCAATCCGAATGTCGCTTCATGTTCAAAAACTGACCCTCCAGAATCCCCCGCACCATCTCATTCGCCGTCGGCTCCCCCTCCCAACCCACCCCAACCAAGCCCTTACTCGCGACTCGCGGAGTAATCTCATCATCCACAAAGGGCAAAACCACCCGCCCCCCATTCCCCGCCGGCGTCCTCGCCAACCCATCAACCTCAAAGTCCTCCCACCCCAACCCATACCGCTCCTTCACCGCCTCCCGCGCCAACGAACCATTCCGAAAACAAATCAAGCTCATAAACCCGCCCATCGGATTCCCAAACACATGCCCGTATCCCCGCGGATCCGTCACCGCCTCCGGCATCGCCGCAAACAGAGTATCGCTCGTCCCCAAACTAATCACCACCTTCCCCGGCCGCGCCGCTCCCATCCCCACCAGACTGCATGGATTATCCCCTGACCACGCCACCACCCGACAACTACGAGAAAAACCGTATTTCCCCACAAAATAACTCCCCACCTCCCCAACAACTTCTCCCGAATCCACCACCTCCGGCAACTTCTCCCGCAATCCCGGCCCCGTCGCCTCCAACAAGCCCTCATCCCAATCTCCCTCCGCCAAATTCATCAAATTCATCCCCGCCCCATCTCCCCGATCAATCCCCACCGACTTCCCCGCCAATACACTTGCCAAAAACGAACTCACCAAATGAATCCGCGCCGTCTCCGCATACGCCTCTGGCTCCCTCTTGAAGAACTTCCGAATCTGCGGCCCTGTAAACCGCTCAATCGCCACCGACCCACTCCGCCGGCACACCTCCGCATCCCCGCCCACCGCCTCCGCAATCTCCGCACACTCTTCCCCCGTCGAAGTATCCATCCAAATCGGTGCCGTCGCCCGCGACAAACAACCCCGCAGCTGCCCACTCAATGAATCTCCCTCATCCAAATCCCCCACCACCTCCTCAAACCGCTCATTCAAATACACACTCCCATGCTGCTGTCCCGAACCGGATACCGCTTCTACCTGTGCCAAATCAACTCCCCCATCACGCAATTTGTCCAACACCCGATCCAATGCGTCCAACCACATCATCGGATCCGAGTGCACCTCTCCATCACTTCCTCCCGAAATAAAACCCGATTCCTGCCCATACTCGGGAAGCTCTTCGCCAAAGTTCACCGATACCGATGCCAAAACTCGACGCTCTTCCCTCCCCAACAAAACTGCGGACAAACTTTGTGTCGAAGAATCAAATCCCAAAACCATAACTGCTCATTTCCACACAGGATTCATAAACGCCTCAATTTAAACTGATTTCTCTCCCCTCAATCCCTGAATATGCGCCGACATCGCAATTATTTTTCGGGATGGCGTCATTTTTAGTGAGAAATTATCGGAGCGTGACGTTTAATTGGCACAAGCAATGCTCAGCTTATTGTGCCGTGTTGCTTAAAAGGCGCGAAGGTGAAGAGCGGTTTCATGGGTTTTTCCGCTCCAACCTTCGCGCCATTTCTTTTTCTAGAGATACTGATTAAAGAGGTTTTCAAGATACTCCTGTCGACCACTCTCCAACTGCGGAGCATCAATTCCCAAGGCATACTCATTCAGCGACTCCAGACTGGCCTGCCCACTCTCAATCGTCGCCCCCACTCCCTCATCGAAACTCGCGTAACGCTGTTCAATAAAGTCCGCAAAGAGCCCCTCTTCCTGCATCTTCGCAGCCACTTTCAAACCGCGCGCAAACGCATCCATCCCCCCAATATGCGCATGAAACAGATCCTCCGGCTCGTGGGATTCTCGTCGCCGCTTCGCATCGAAGTTCAACCCTCCCTTTTTGAATCCTCCCATCCGCAGAACCTCCAACATCACTCGCGTTGTCCCATAAATATCCGTCGGAAACTGATCCGTATCCCAACCCAACAACTCATCACCCCGGTTGGCATCGATCGAACCCAGCGCATTCGCCGCAATTGCTGTCTGCAACTCATGCTCCATGGTATGACCTGCCAAAGTCGCGTGATTCGTCTCGATGTTCAGCTGGAAATGCTCCAGCAACCCATACTGCCTCAAGAAGTTCAAACACGCCGCCGCATCCGAATCATACTGATGCGTCGAAGGCTCGCGGGGCTTTGGCTCAATAAAGAACTGCCCTTCAAACCCAATCGCCTTCGCATGATCCACCGCCATGTGTAAAAACGCTGCCAAATGATCCAACTCCCGCTTCATATCGGTATTGATCAGAGAACCATAACCCTCTCGCCCCCCCCAAAACACATAACCTTCCCCCCCCAACCGATGCGTTGCCTCCAAGGCATGCTTCACTTGACTTCCCGCATATGCATAAACATCCGCACTCGGCGAAGTCGCTGCTCCCTGCGCAAACCGCGGATGCGCGAACAAACACGCCGTCCCCCACAACAACTTCTTCCCCGAACTCTTTTGAAAACTCTCCAGCTCCTCCACCACCCGGCCCAAAATCTCATGCGTCTCCGCAAGGCTTCCTCCCTCCGGCGCCACATCCCGATCGTGAAAACAATAGAAGTCGATATCGCACTTCTCCAAAAACTCAAAAAACACCGGCACCCGCGCCAACGCATTCTCCAACGAATCACTCCCATCATCCCAAGGCATCAACGCAGTCCCCGCCCCAAAAGGATCCCCCAACTCATTTCTCATCACATGCCAATACGCCGCCCCAAAACGCAAATGCTCCCGCATCGTCTTCCCCGCCACAATCTCGTCCGGATTGTAATGTCGAAACGCAAAGGGATTACGGGACTCAGCTCCCTCAAACTGGATCTTCGGAATTCCTGGAAAATACTCACTCATCTCTCAAAACTGAAAATTCACCCGCAACCCTGATTTCTTCCTCCTTTCAGCACAAGAATCGAACCCGCAACGGAAAACCAATGTCGCAAAACATCAGTCAAACTATCCCGATCAATCTCTCCAACTCGTCCCGCAAACGCACTGTCACTTCCCCCACCGTCAACTCCCGCCCATCCAAATCCACCACCGGACAAACTCCGCGCAAACTACTCGTCACAAACATCTCCCTCACTTCATCCAAGCTCGCCAGACTCCTCTTCTCTTCCCGAACTTCCATCCCCAGCTCTCCCGCCACCTCCATCACCACCTCTCGCGTCACCCCCGGCAAACACCCCGAAGCCAACGGCGGCGTCATCAACACTCCGTCCACCACCGCAAACACGTTACTCCAACTCCCCTCACACCACTCCCCCCGCTCATTCCCGAACAACACCTCCCGCGCGCCCCGCTCCACCGCCCAACGCCTCGCCAGCACATTCTCCAAATATGACGTCGCCTTCACTCCCGCCAAAGGACTTCCACTCCACCTCTGGAAATCGCCCCGCACCACACGCAGCGGTCCCACCGCACCCTCTACGACTTCCGCCGTAATCAACACAGTCTGCGGCGTTGCCGTCACTCGCACCCGCACCCGCTCCTCCCCCTCCAAGCCATTCCGCTCCACCACCTCACTCACCAACCCCTCAAACTCCCCAGTCGCCATCACCTCGAACCCCAAAACCGCCGCCCCCCGCCTCATCCGCTCCGCATGCCTCCCCGCCTCAAACACCTGCCCCCGCACCGCCAACAAAGTCTCAAACACACCCTCCCCTCGCAAAAACCCCTGGTCACCAACCGGCACCATCGCCTCTTCCCCATCAAGCCACTCTCCATTCAACCAAACCTTCACGTCGCGCAATTCCCACTTCATACTGCCAACCCGCTCCCGTTCAACATGAACTTTCTCGCCCACCTCGCCCTCGCCGGTCCCGACGACGCCTCCCGACTCGGCAACCTCCTCGGCGACTTCGAAAAAGGCACCCTCGACTCCCTCGCCCCCCACTTCCCCCCCGCCGTCCTCGCCGGCATCGCCATGCACCGCCAACTCGACCGCTTCACCGACTCCCACCCCGCCTTCCTCCAAGCCAAACATCTCCTCGCTCCCCACCACCGCCGCTTCGCCGGCATCCTCATCGACATCTTCTTCGACCACTTCCTCTCCCTCCACTGGAACCAATTCCACCCCCACACCCCCGCCGATTTCATTCAAGAAATCTACCAAACCTTCGACCGCCACCCCACCTGGCTCGGCAAAAATCTCGCCCCCCTCGTCCCCCGCATCAAAACCGAAGACTGGCTCTCCGCCTACGCCGACTACGACGGCCTCACCGAAGTCCTCCAACGCGTCTCTCGCCGCTCCCATCGACTCGGCCCTCTAGAAGAAGCCGTCAGCGACCTTCGCAAAAATCAACAATCCTTCGCCGAACTCTTCCTCGCCTTTTACCCCGCTGCCCGTCTCCGCGCGTCCGAAATACTGACCCTCCCACCCCCCTCCCGGCCCGCTTTTCCTTGAAAAAATGAGTGACTATTCCACTTTATCGGAACTCTGAATTACTGAGATCATGAAAAAACTCCTCACCATCCTAACCCTCTGTCTCCTCCCCCTCGGCTCGGCTTTTGCCAACGAGGACACCTCCCGCATCGAACACCTTCTCAACGCCGCGGACCACCTCGAATCCGCCGGCGCCAATCGCGAAGCCGAATCCATTCGCAAACACGTCGCCGCCATGAAGGCCGCCCTCGACAAAAAAGAGGCCGCCACCGAAAAAACCGAAGCCAAACCTGCCGCCAAAGCTGCCGAACCACCCACCAAAAAAGCCGCAATCGCCAAAAAGCCCAAAGCCGCTTCCCAACCAGCCAAAGCGGCCAAAGCCAAAAAAGAAACCAAAGTCGCCGCCAAAACCACCGAAGAAAAGAAAGACTGCTGCCCCGAGCACGCCGCTGCTGCTCGCGCTGCTGCCCTCAAAGGCGACAAAAAAGTAGCCGCCAAAGTCGCCACCAAATGCTGTGGCAAAGATGGCGAATGCTGCAAAAAAGCACAAAAGGCCAAAGCCGACCACGGACATGACAACGACCACGGCGACCACAGTCACGACCATGCTCACGCCCACGCCAAGAAAGAGGCTCCCCAAAAAAAAACTGCTGCTTCTCAATGCTGCGGAAAATGCTAAAAAAAACACGACTGCTCCAAATGCGGTAAATGCGACGCAAAAGAATGCGCCGAAAAATGTGGCGACAAGTGCGACAAAGACTGCAAGGCAGGCGATTGCTGCGGCAAATGCCAGAAAGAAGCTGCAGCCGACGCCTGCACCAAATCCCACTGCGACAGCTGCAAAGAAGGCGACTGTTGCGGCAAGTGCGAAGCCAAGGTTTGCGAAAAAGGAGACTGCTGCGGCAAATGCAAAAAAGGGGAGTGCTGCGGCAAATGCTCCAAGGACAAACCCGCTGCCAAGGCCGACTCCACCCTCGAACGCCTCGACAAAATCGAAGCCACCCTCAACGCCATCCTCGAAAAGCTCGAGAATTAACACTTTTCACGACCAATTCAGTCCAAATGCGAAAAGGAGGTCTCATGGCCTCCTTTTTTCGTGCGAAACGCCCTCAATTCTCGACAAAACCGCCCTCCTAAGCCAAAGACGCGCCCGAAACTAAAAAAAACATGGCCACGGACCTCAGCAAATACCGGAACATTGGCATCTTCGCTCACGTCGACGCGGGGAAAACAACCACCACCGAACGCATCCTCAAACTCACCGGAAAAATCCACAAACTCGGCGAGGTTCACGATGGTGAGTCCACCACCGACTTCATGGAACAAGAAGCCGAACGCGGCATCACCATTCAGTCCGCTGCCACCACTTGCTTCTGGTCCGGCTCCGACAAGCAGTTCGACTCCCACCGCTTCAACATCATCGACACTCCCGGCCACGTCGACTTCACCATCGAAGTCTACCGTTCCCTCAAAGTCCTCGACGGCGGCGTCGGCGTCTTCTGCGGCTCAGGCGGCGTCGAACCCCAGTCCGAAACCAACTGGCGCTACGCCAACGACTCCAAAGTCGCTCGCATCATCTACGTCAACAAACTCGACCGCATGGGCGCCGACTTCTACCGCGTCGTCGATCAAGTGAAGAACGTCCTCGGCGCCAAACCCCTCGTCATGGTCCTTCCCATCGGCATCGAAGACCAGTTCACCGGCATCGTCGACCTCCTCACCATGAAAGCCTGGATCTGGGACGACTCCGGCCAGCCTGAAAACTACGAAATCACCGACATCCCCGCCGACCTTCAAGAAAAGGCCGAGCAATACCGCGCCGAACTCATCGAGACCGCTGTCGAACAAGACGACGACCTCATGGAAGCCTACCTCGAAGGCAATGAACCCTCCATCGAAGACATCAAGAAATGCATCCGCAAGGGCACCATCGCCCTCGACTTCTTCCCCACCTTCTGCGGCTCATCTTTCAAGAACAAAGGCGTCCAAAACGTCCTCGACGCCGTCATCGAGTACCTCCCCTCCCCCACCGAGGTCAATCCTCAGCCCGAGGTCGATATGGAAGGAAACGAAACCGGCGCATTCGCCATCGTTGACCCCGACCGACCCTTCCGCGCCCTCGCCTTCAAAATCATGGACGACCGCTTCGGCGCCCTCACCTTCATCCGCGTCTACTCAGGCAAACTCTCCAAAGGGGATACCCTCGTAAACACCTTCACCGGCAAAAACGAACGCATTGGACGTATCGTGGAAATGCACGCCGACAACGCCGAGGAACTCCAAGGCTGCCAAGCCGGCGATATCGTCGCCTTCGTGGGCCTCAAAAACGTCCAAACCGGTCACACCCTCGCCGACAAGGACAACCCCGCCACCCTCGAACCCATGGTCTTCCCCGACCCCGTGATCTCCATCGCCGTCGAAGCCAAGGACAAGGGCCAGGCCGAAAAACTCGGCATCGCCATCGGCAAAATGGTCAAGGAAGACCCCTCCTTCCGCGTCGAAACCGACGAAGACTCCGGCGAAACCATCCTCAAAGGCATGGGCGAACTCCACCTCGACATCAAAGTCGACATCCTCAAGCGCACCCACGGAGTCGAAGTCAACGTCGGCGCTCCTCAAGTCGCCTACCGCGAATCCATCACCAAACCCATCACCGACAGCTACACCCACAAGAAGCAGTCTGGTGGTTCCGGTCAATACGCCAAAATCGACTACACCATCGAACCTGCCGAAGCAGGCGTCGGCTTCGAATTCGAATCCACCGTTGTTGGCGGAAACGTTCCCAAGGAATACTTCCCCGCCATCGAAAAAGGCTTCCGCATGTCTATCGACCGGGGACCTCTCGCCGGCTATCCGCTCTTGGACATCAAGGTCACCCTCACCGACGGTGGTTTCCACGCCGTCGACTCCTCAGCCGTCGCTTTCGAAATCGCCGCCAAAGCCGCTTACCGCCAGTCGATGCCAAAAGCAGGACCCCAGATTCTCGAACCCGTGATGAAACTCGACGTCTTCACTCCCGAAGACCACATCGGTGACGTCATCGGCGACCTCAACCGTCGCCGCGGCATGATCAAGACCCAGGACACCACCCCCACCGGCGTCCGCGTCAAGGCCGAGGCCCCCCTCTCCGAAATGTTCGGTTACATCGGTGACCTCCGCACCATGACTTCCGGCCGCGGACAATTCTCCATGGAATTCGAACAATACTCTCCCTGCCCGCGAAACATCTCCGAAAAAGTCATCGCCGAGGCCAAAGAGCGCGAAGAAGCCAAAAGAAAGTAAGTCTTCACGAAGAGAACATCTTAAACTGCATTGACCCGGGCTTTCGCTCGGGTCAATTTTTCGCCCCTGAAGCACCTCCGCTCCATCCTCCTGTTTCTTTGCGCTCTGCACCTCGCTGTAGGACCCACAAACCTGTTCCAGCTCGTCGCCTGGGGCAAAATGCTGCTCGATTACTCCCAAACCCACACCCTCGCTAAAGCCACCGAAATGACCTTCGATGGCCAACACCCCTGCTCTCTCTGCAACGCGATCGCCGAAGCCCGCGAAACCGAAAAAGAAGACCCCGCCAAACCCTCCCAAAGCAAATCCCCTGAACGCCTCGAACTCTTCACTTCCGAAAAAGTCGCCCTCAAAACCCTCTCCTCCCGCACCTCCACACGCGGCCCCAATTCTCCTGCGTCTCTTCTTGGCCCATCTGAGGGCAACCCCTTTCCTCTTCGGAATCCTCCTGAAGCAATCTAACCGAACCGCGCCTCACTCGCGCTCAAATTTCTAACCCGGACCACCTCGGTTCCCTTCTCAGCGTCGCGTGGTCGCGACCCTGCCCACTCGCTCTCAGCGCGGCTTGGGCCCCTCAACCAAAAACAAACAAAGATCATCATGAAAACAATTTTCCAAACCACCATTCTAACAGCTGCCACTCTCACCGCTGGCGAATTCACCAACCTCGAAACCCAGGCTCATTCTGCTCATCACGGACGTCACAGCCATTCCGGACATCATCTCGAGAGCCCCATCGGCGTCATGGCCAGTCACACCCACAAAACCGGTCAATGGATGCTCTCCTACCGCTACATGTTCATGCGCATGGAGCAAAACTTCGTTGGCGACAGCACCGTCCCCGATTCCACCGTCCTCAGCGACTTCATTGTCTCACCCCAAGACATGGATATGCAAATGCACATGCTCGGCATCATGTTCGCCCCCACCGACCGCCTCACCCTCATGGGCATGCTCAACTACGTCGAAACCTCCATGGCTCACATCAACCGCATGGGCGTCAACTTCACCACCGAATCCACAGGCTTCGGCGACTCCTCTCTCGGCGGCCTCTACAAGCTCTTCGAGACTGATTCCCAAAACGCCCACTTCGGCCTCATGGCTCTTCTCCCCACCGCCGATATCGACAACAAAGACAACACCCCTCTCGGCTTCAGCCAACTCCCCTACCCCATGCAATCTGGCTCCGGCAGTTGGGGCCTCAACCCCTCCCTCACTTGGAATGCCCACCTCGGCCACTGGTCCCTCGGCTCACAAGTCAGTGCCAAATTCTACCTCGCCGACAATGACAACGACTACCAACTCGGCAACCGCTACGAAGGCACCCTCTGGGCCGGTCGTCACCTCACGAACTGGCTCTCCACCACCGTCCGGCTCAACCTGGCCCACTGGGAAGACATCGAAGGCGCCGACCCAAACATCACCACCACCGCCGCACCCATGGGAACGCCCCTCCCTCTCGTGCCCACCGCCGATACGGCTCTCCGCGGCGGCACACGTCTCGACTTCGCCTTGGGCGCCAGCCTCACTCTCCCCAAATCCCAAACCCGCCTCGCCCTCGAAATCGGAACTCCCATCTACCAAAACCTCGATGGCCCCCAGCTCGGCATCGATTGGTTCGCCACTGCTGGCCTCCAATTCGCATTCTGACAAATCGGAAAAGATAACAGGAACCTCTCTAGGTTCCTGTTGTCATGACCCATTCTACCGGCGCCGTCTCGCCCACACACCAAGCGAGCACAACGCGGACAACAAACTCACACTCGGTTCCGGAATCACCGTCACTGTCCCCACCCCCAAACTCGTCGCCCCATACGCACCTGTCCCTCCTCCACCAAAGACTCCCGAATCAAAAAACTCCACCCCACCCGAACCCACCACCGAAGGCACAAAGCTCGTCGCCGCGGAACCCGAATCAATCACTCCAAACGCCGCCACATCCGACGAACTACCCAACGCTCCCGTCGCCCGCAATTCAATCCGCCAGAGCGCCAACTCTCCCGCCAAGGGAGCCGTGTTCAGAAAGTCTCCGTAAACTCCCACCCCCCCATCCGTCGACTGAAACGCCCCCTGCGTTCCGACATCAAACGCCGCCAAACCCAAACTGGGCATCGGATCGTCGGCAACAACGACCGTCTGGTCCGCAACGTGACGCGACGGAAATCCAAAGATTCCCGCACCCCCACTCGCCACCGTCGGACTCACCGCCGTCAACACTCCCGGCGCATCATTCCACATCGTCGCAAGCGCCACCGAAGTAATCGGCGTCGAACCATCCGAAATCATCACCACTCCCGCCAGAAACGTCGAATTCCTCACCACCGACCGCGTGCTTTGAATTCCCGGTGTCGACAAATCCAAGTCGATCACCACCGTATGCGCTCTGAGCTCACTCGCACCCAACACCAAGGCACACGTTCCCATCAATAATGTCTGTCGATTCTTCATACTTGGTTGCCGTTTCCCCCGGCAGCAAGTTCTAACCGAACCAACTTCCCGCGATTCAGAAAATCTCTACCCCCGACCGAAACCAGCCCTCAGCTCACTCACGCTCGTCGCCCGTAAAAACAGAACCAGCGCCCCATACGACGAAACCCCGGTCCCCACCAACAACACAAGCGCCGCAATCCTCTGCCACCACAATCCCTCGAACCAACTCCCCAAGCCCAGCGCCGCCAGCCACAAAACAACCGCCATCAACACACACGAGCACACCATCCGCCCCAACTTGAACACCGTCTCCTCACTCCACTTCACAAAACCACTCAACCCCCGCGCCAACATCACCACATTCACCCACGCCGCAATCGAAGTCGCCGCTGCCAACCCCACATGCCCGAAAAACGGAAAAAGAATCAACGACATCACAATATTCACCCCCACCATCACCACCGCCATTTTCATCGGCGTCGCCGTATCCTCCCGCGCGAAATAGCCCGGCTGCAAAACCTTGATCAACACATACCCCGGCAAACCCACCCCGAACGCCGCCAGCGCCCAACCGGTCTGCTGCGCATCCTCTCGCGTAAACTCCCCGCGCTGAAACAACCCCACAATCAACTCCGTCGGCACCACCATCATCGCCACCGCCGCCGGCAAAGTCAGCAACATCCCCAACTCCACCCCCTTCGCAATCGTCCGCCCCGCCGTCTTCTCCATCCCGCCCTGCAGCTGCCGCGTCACCTCCGGCAACAACACCACCCCCAACGCAATCCCAATCATGCCCAACGGCAACTGATACACCCGATCCGAATAATACAAAAACGACACCGCCCC
>JBCCZX010000033.1:0-20589 GCA_039186735.1 Verrucomicrobiota bacterium
AAAGCCCAAAGCCCAAAGCCCAAAGTCCAAAGCCTCACAACCCAAGCTCTGTTCTCTCCGTTTCCTCCTGTTCCAATCCCAACAACCTCAGCCTCAAAAAATCCAATCCATCCCATCCATCCTGGTCCCAAATAGAACACTTCTCAGATGGAATTGCCGATATCGGCAAGGTCATCTGATATCCGGTCTAGCTCTCAAAACCCCGCTCCATTGTCTAGCCTGCCGCAGCTAGATGGCTGCAAGAATCCCCCGAATCAAGAGTAAGGATAACCGCGACAATCAAACCATGATGACTCCGAAATCCTGCCTCTTGCTGGCTTTATACTCGATTCTCTCTGCCTCGGATTTATCGGCCCAAACTTCCGCTCACCAATGGGAAATGAAGGAAATTCCCTTCCAGGTTTCGGAAGCCCCCGAACAGCCCTTTGACCTCGAATTCTCTGCCACTTTCACCCACTCCGACGGCACTGAAATGACGGTCCCCGGATTCTACAATGGCGGCCTCGAATATTTGCTTCGTTTCACTCCCCCGTCAGCTGGCGAATGGATCGTTTCTACTCAATCCTCCTCCAAAGATCTCGATGAGAAGCAGCTGACCTTGACGGTTCAACCTGCAAAAGCCGGTGCGAAAGGTGGCATCGAAATCAGAGAAGACTCCCCGAGGGAATTCCATTACAAAAATGGCGAGCTCTACTACCCCATTGCCTTCGAAGTCGACTGGCTCTTCGCCCTCGATGCCGACAACCCCGACGACATCCCCCGCACCCGGAAACTCATCGATACCGCTACCGAAAACGGATTCAACCAGATCATCCTCAACGTCTTTGCCTACGACGTAAACTGGAAGAAAGACCCTGAACTCAAACCCAAATACGACTTCGGTAGTCCCACCTCATTTCCCTTCGGAGGCACAAATCAAGACCCCGATCACACCACCCTCAACGTGGAATTCTTCCAGCGCTTCGACCGCGTCATCGAGTATCTCAACGAAAAAGACGTAGCCGCCCACGTGATGATCTACGTCTGGAACAAGCGTGTCAATTGGCCCGAAGCCGCCTCCCCAGAAGACAACCGCTACTTCGACTACGTCGCAAAACGATACCAGGCTTATCCCAATCTCGTCTGGGACATCTCAAAGGAAGCCTTGGGTTACGGTCGCGAAGGAACCGGCAACTACATCGCCGAGCGAGTGGAACGCCTTCGCAAACTCGACGCCCACAACCGACTCATCACCGTCCACGACTACAACTTCTGCAAAAACAATCAGGAGATCCTCGACTTCATTTCCGTGCAGGACTGGCAAACGGAGATGCGGAGCGTGATGCTCAACATCAGGAACGAAATACCCGGCAAACCCATCCTGAACATCGAACACGGTGGCTACGAAAAAGGCCCCTACACCGTCTACACCGGCTCCTACATCGAACCGATAGCCTGTCTCGAACGAGCCTACAAAACGATGTTCGCTGGCACCTTCCCTACTCATTACTGGCAAGGGATGGCTTGGAATGTGATCATCTGGGACATCGACGAGCTCCCCGAATCCGAACGCCCCCAACTCCAATACTACAAACATATGCGCTCCCTCGCTGATCGCTATCCCATCAGCTCCCTCCTCCCCGATCCCAGGCGTTCAAACAGCGGCCACAGCCTCGCGAGCAAGGACAACGACCTCTTCCTCATCTTCGTGCCGGAAGAAAACTACTCCATCGCCCCCTGGCTGCCCAAGGAGCTGCGAGGAAAAAAATACTCCGCCACCTGGTTTGATCCCCTCACTGGCGAATTCAGCGAACCAGTCCACAAGGTCCTCGAAAAATGGAACCGCTTCAACAACCCCGACAACGGCTGCTTCTCCATCCTCATCGTGGAAATACAAAAGGAGTAAGTGAGACCTAGCTCAACCACTCTCCATTCCAATAGTCACCACTCAAAAAATCTGCGCTCAATCAGCGTAAATCTGCGTGGCAAACCACAAACCCGAACCTCCGTTCTCTTCGTTTCCTCCTGTTCAAAAATCCCCCTCGCAAAAGCCACCCAAACCCGTCAAAACTCCGGTGTGCAGCACCACATCGCAATCCTACCTGGCGACGGCATCGGTCCCGAAGTCGCCGCCGCCGCCGTCTCCGTCCTCAAAGCCGTTCTCCCCGATTCCCTCACCTACTCCGAACACTCCGTCGGAGCTGGCGAATTCCTCAACTCCGGCAACCCTCTTCCCGACGAAGCCTTCGACGCTTGCCGCCAGTCCGACGCCGTCCTTCTCGCCGCTATGGGCCTCCCCGGAGTCCGCTGGCCCGACGGGCGCGAAATGACCCCCCAAATCGACATCCGCGAGCGCCTCGACCTCTACGCCGGCCCCCGTCCTATCTACCTCTACTCCCCCGACGACTCCCCCCTCAAAGGCTACGCCCCCGGCGAAATCGACTTCACCATCATCCGCGAAAACACCGAAGGCCTGTTCTCCTCCCGCGGCTCCGTCCAACCCGACGACCGCTCCTCCGCCTCGGACCGTCTCCACCTCACCCGCAAAGGCTGCGAACGCATCTGCCGCTACGCCTTCGAAGACGCCATGCGCCGACGCAAAAAATGCTCACTCGTCGACAAAGCCAACGTCCTTCCCTCCATGGTCTTTTTCCGCGAAATCTTCGACGAGGTCGCCAAAGACTTTCCCGAAGTCGAAACCGAGCACATCTACGTCGACGCCGCCGCTCTCTTCCTCGTGCAACGACCCCACACCTTCGACGTCCTCGTCACCGAGAACATGTTCGGCGACATCCTCTCCGACCTCGCGGCTGGCCTCGTCGGCGGCATGGGCATGGCCCCCTCCGGAGACATCGGTGAAGATTGCGCCGTCTTCCAACCCTCCCACGGCACTGCCCCCGACATCGCCGGCCAGGGCAAAGCCAACCCCGTCGCCACCATCCTCTCCGCCGCTATGATGCTCGAATGGCTCGAACAAACCGACGCCTCCAACGCAATCCGCAACGCCGTCACCAAAACCCTCGCCAACCCCGCTCATCGCACCCCCGACATGCGCGGCTCCGAAACCACCACCTCCCTCACCGAAAAGATTATCGCAAACTTACAGCTTTAAGTCTTAGCCCAACAACAACACGCACCAAGTAAGGTCATGAAAATTAGTAACCTCCTCACCGTCATCCTCCTTACTCAAGGCCTCGCCTTCTCGCAATCCCCCACCGCTCCGAATAGCTCCCCTCCGATTATCCAATTCGATAAGTCCAAAGACCTCTTTCTCGCACAATTCGATAGCAAACCCGATCCCGACGATCTCCAAGCCATCGCTGCCATCGGCTCTATGCTCGCTCACCCCGACCTCCACGGGGTCGATTACTTCGCCGTCCAAGGAACGGTTAGCGATCGCTTTCGAGGCGAGAAGAATCAGAACAACTCGTTTCTCCGAACCGATGGCCTCATGAACGATGCCTTCGGCAAACAAAATGTTCGCTGGACCCAAGCTGGTAAAACAAGAAGAGACACTTGGCCGGACGGAGCTTTTGGTATCGCCAATGAAAACTGGAAAGACTCCGTTCTCCGCGTGCAGGAGAAGGCAAAGACCACCCTGGATCGAGGCGGAAAGATTTATGTGATGGAGGCAGGAAACTCCGACTTCACCTACGACTGGGTTCAAAGCCTCATCGCAAACACCGATTACTCCTCCGAATTCACCAAAAGCTCCATCATTGTTGTTCAGCACAGTGATTGGAACGAAACTCACACCTCATCAGCTGCTGAACTGGACTGGGTGCGCGAGAACACGGACTACCGACGTATCGAAGATGGCAATGGCAACAACGCCACTCCGAACTTCAAGAACAATACTCCCCAATGGATCGACAGCGTCAGAACGACTCAGAACCCCAATCCCTACACCCAAAACCTTTGGGAAAAGGCATGGCAAGGGATGCAGGGAAAAGTCCCAAAATGGTCTGAACTCGACACCGGAATCGCGGATTTTTCCGATACAGTCGAAGCTTGGTATATCTTCAATCTCGATGGGGATTCGGACAATATCGACAAGTTCACGAAGCGCTTTATCACCAACCCGAGTCACACCCAAAAAGCTCCTGGCCCTCAGGAAGTCAAAAAATGAACTATCGTCAGATGATGCAAGGTTCCCACAAGGGCTGGCTTGCTGAAGAAGACGGCGACCGCTTCATGAAGAAATCCCTCACCTAACATGACTTTCTTCTCTCCAACCCTTTTCATCATTCTCCTCTCCATAGCCTGGGTAGTTGCCCAACCGATCCCCCACTCTTTCAAAAACGACGCCCAACTCTTCCCAGACGGCATTATCCTCTCCGACAAGAACCGCAAAGTCCTCATCTCACCCCAACACCAAGGCACCGTCTGCGTGAGCACTCTCGACGGCGAAAGCCTCGGCTTCCTCAATCGTGATGCCATCCGTTCCGGAAATGGCGGCATCGGAGGTGCCGACCGCTTCTGGTTCGCCCCCGACGGCTCCCAGTTCACTGTCTTCTTCGAACCCGGCGCCGAGCTCACCGAAGACAACTGGCGCGTCGCTCCCGGCGTCGCTACCGGCTCCATGCGAATCCTCACCCAAACCGATGGAAGCGTCGACATGGACCGAGAAATCGAGCTTCAAAATCATCTCGGCACCTCCTTCAAAACCCGCATCCGCCGCACCGTCACCCTCCTCCCTTCCGACTCCGATCTCCCCTCCGTCGCCTTCCGCGTCGAAAACACCGTCACCAATCTCGGCCCAGCCTGGGACGCCGACACCGGGCTCCTCGCCATCTGGAACCTCAGTTCCTTTGCCGGCGGCCCCGAAGTCGAAGTCCAGATTCCTCTCCCCCAAACCCCCGAAGTCCGCTCTTACTTCACCCCATTCCAAAAAGACCAACTCACCATCGAAAACCAGCTCGCCCGCTTCCGCTGCAACGGCAACTGGCGCAGCAAGATCGGACTCCCCGCCACCTCTTCCCTCGGAATCTTTTACTCCCTCGATCCCGCCCGCAAGCTCCTTACCATTGTTCGATACCAACGCGCCGTCGGCACCCGCTACCCTCACAGCGAACGCGGCCATCAGGATAAACCCTACCAAGGCGACCTCGTTCAAGTTTACAACCACGGCCGCCTCGACCGCCAACCCCTCCCCCAACCCTCCTTCTACGAAATGGAATCGGTCTCCCCGATGAAAGAACTCCAAACCGGTGAATCCATCACTCACTGGCAAGAAATCCGCCACTACCGCGGTAGTAAAAAAGAACTCGATGCCATCATCAAAAAATGGCTCGCCCAAGAACAACCAGTTGCAGGAAACCCTCAACCATGAAACCACCTAGCAAAGTCGGCTGGCTCGACATGATCGTCGACGACCCTGAAACCACTACTCAGTTCTACGAAAACGTCTTCGGGCTCCAACGCAAAGGCATTGAAGAACCCAACGGAAAGACATCCTTCGCCTTACTCGATGACGCCGGCAAACAAGTCCTCGGCATCTGCGACGCCTCCGCTTTCGAAAATTGGGTTTCCAAATGGCTCCCCTACCTCGACGTCTCCGACTACGACCAAAGCGTCGCTCAAATCGAATCCTCCGGCGGCACTATCCACAGCGAACACCAATGGAGCTTCCACTTCGAAGGCCAACGCTTCTGCCTCGCCATCGACCCCTCCGGCGCCCCCATCATGCTCTGCGAAAACCAGCAAAACCAAGCCTAAGGACTTCAAAGCCTAAAACGTCGTCGAATCAATCTCTTTGACACAGCAGCCATATTGCCATATTTACTGCCAATGAAAACCACTCTCAACCTTCCCGACGAGACCCTCAAAAAAGCCAAAATCCACGCTGCCGAAACCAGCACCACTCTTCGTCATATTGTCACGGATGCCTTGGAAGCTTATCTCCGCCAAGCCGCCTCACTTGAGAAGAAAAAGAGTTCCCCCTCTGCTCTCAAGCGGCTTCGCAAAGGCTACTCGCTCGGCAACAAACCCCTAACACGTGAAGAAGCTCATGCCCGCTAAGCACTTCTTCGACACCAATATTCTTCTCTACGCCTACGATCGGGAAGCAGGCCCCAAACGTTCCGCCGCTCTCTCCCTCGTTGAAGAGGCCTTCGCCCACCCCAACCAAACATCCATCAGCGTTCAGGTCCTCCAAGAATTTTTCGTCAACTTCGTTCGCGGGGGACAAAGCGATGAAGAAGCGGCGAGAGTGATCGACGACTTCGCAATCTGGCACACCATTCCCAACACCCTCGAACTCTTTCACGCCGGACTCGAAGCCAAAGCTCGCTGGCAACTGTCCCTCTGGGACGCCATGATCATCGCTGCCGCTCAGCAATCTGGCAGCACCATCCTCTACACCGAGGACCTCTCCCACCAACAACACTACGGCCCAGTTCAAGCCATCAATCCATTCTACGAGTAAAAACCATGCTCATCGACCTCACCGCTACTCTCACTCCCGAAACCCCCGGTGTCTCCTGGGAAACCGCCAAGGACCTCGATCGCGATGGTTGGAACGCCCGCACCCTTCACCTCTACTCACACTCCGGCACCCACATGGATGCCCCCAAACACTTTGGCTGCACCCACCCCATCGGCAACACCATCGACCAACTC
Organism: Verrucomicrobiota bacterium; assembly: GCA_039186735.1. GTDB lineage: Bacteria > Verrucomicrobiota > Verrucomicrobiia > Verrucomicrobiales > Akkermansiaceae > Roseibacillus. The sequence goes on from JBCCZX010000033.1 coordinate 6,601, forward strand.
CCCCTCGAAACCTTCCTCGGACCCGCCCGCGTCCTTCTCCTCAACCCCGAACCCGCCGAGCTCCTCACCCCCGCCCACCTCGGCGAACTCGCCACCAGCTTTCCTACCGGTCACGCCCTCCTCCTTCACACCGGATGGAGCCAATACCGCTCCGACCCCGAAATCTTCCGCAACCAGCTCCCCCGCATCTCCGACGACCTCGCCCACTGGTGCGTCGAAAAAAAAGTCCGCATCCTTGGCGTCGAACCTCCCTCTGTCGCCGATGTCAACAACCTCTCCGAAGTCACCCGCATCCACCAAATCCTCCTCTCCGGCGGCGTCACCATCGTCGAAGGCCTCGTCAATCTCGACCAACTCCCCGCGAACCAAGACTTCACCTTTGGCGCCTTTCCTCTCAAAATCCAAAACGGCGACGGCTGCCCTTGCCGCGCCCTCGCCCAACTCTCATGACTCTCTCCGAACTCACTGCCAATCTGCCTGACGAGTGGCCCAACGACCTTCTTCCGCAGATCCACAAACAACTCACCGACTCCGGGAAAACCCTCGTCGTCCTCGACGACGATCCCACCGGCACCCAAACCGTCTTCGACGTCCCCGTCCTCACTCGTCTCGACGCCGCTTCCATTGAAGCCGCCCTCGATGAAGAACCACCCGTCCTCTACATCCTAACAAACTCCCGCGCCCTCACCTCCGAACAAACCACCATCCTCCACCGAGACCTCGGAGCCACCCTCAAGAAGTTCGGCGACCGCCTCGTCGTCATCTCGCGCTCCGACTCTACTCTCCGCGGCCACTTCCCTCTCGAAATCGACATCCTCCGCGAAGCCCTCGACCTTCCAGATGCGCCCACCTTGTTCATCCCTTTCTTCGAAGCCGGCGGCCGCCTCACTATCAACGACACCCACTACGTCGTCGAAGGAGAGACCGCCACCCCTGCCCACCTCACACCCTTCGCCAAAGACAACGCATTCCCCTTCTCTCACTCCTTCCTCCCCGACTACTTTGCTGAGAAGGCTGGCGGCCCGGTCGACGTCCAATCCATCTCCCTCGAACAACTCCGCTCGGGCGACGTTACTCAACAACTCGCCGCGCTCCCTGACGGTTGCACCTGCATCGTCAACGCTATCTCCCGCCGCGACCTCGAAGTCCTCGCCACCGCCCTGCACAACAGCAATCGCCAATTCCTCTTCCGCACCGCGGCCTCCTTCGTCCAAACCCTTGCAGGACTCCCCATGCGTCCACCTCTCGACCCCTGGCAACTTCAAGACCTCGAGGAAAATTCCAACGGAGGGCTCATCGTCGTCGGTTCCCACGTCCGCAAAACCAGCGCTCAACTCTCCCATCTACTAGAAAACACCCCGGATGCAAACCCAGTCGAACTCCACGTTCCTTCCCTATTAGAAAACCCAGACGACACGCTCTTCCCGGTCTCCCAACAGCTCAACCAAACCATCGAGTCCGGCAAAACCGTCATCCTCTTCACCTCCCGTGACCGGATTGACGCTCCCACCGAAGAGGCGAACCTTGCCATCTCCCAAACCGTCTCTCGCTCCCTGGTCTCCCTCGTCCAGTCCCTCGCAGTCCGCCCCAAATTCCTCATCGCCAAAGGAGGCATCACCTCTTCCGACATCGCCACCGACGCCCTCGGCGTTGAAAAAGCCCTCGTCCTCGGCCAAATTCTCCCCGGCATCCCCGTCTGGACCCTCGGCCACGAAACCCGCCACCCCGGCCTCCCCTACATCATTTTCCCCGGCAACGTCGGCTCCGACTCCGCCCTCACTGAAGCTTACCAAAAACTCAACCCATGAAATCTCCACTCAAAGCCGCAATCGTCGGCGCTGGCTACTTCGCTCGCTTCCAATACCAATCTTGGAAAGACACTCCCGAGGTCCAGGTCGTCGCCAATTGCAACCGCACCCTTGAAAAAGCGGAAGCCATCGCTGCCGACTTCGACATCCCCAAGAGCTACTCAGCCGACCAGTTCGAGGAGATGCTCGTCACCGAAAAACCGGACTTCGTCGACATCATCACTCCACCCGAAACACACCTCGACTTCTGCCGTCTCGCCTTCAAACACGGCGTCCACATCATCTGCCAAAAACCTCTCGCGCCTACTTGGGACGAAACCCTCGAACTCGTCGAACTCACCAAAAAACACCCCGACGTCCGCTTCATGGTGCATGAAAACTGGCGCTGGCAGCCTTGGTATCGCGAAATCAAATCCATCCTCGATGCTGGAACCCTCGGCGACTTCCACTCCCTCAACTTCCAATGCCGCCTCGGCGACGGCTGGGGCGAAGATGCCTACCTCGCCCGCCAACCGTTCTTCCGCGATTACCCCCGTCTCTTCATTTTCGAAACCGGCGTCCACTTCCTCGACACCTTCCGCTACCTCTTCGGGGAGGTCTCCTCCCTCTACGCCACCACCGCTCGCCGCAACCCCGTCATCAAGGGTGAAGATTCCGCGACCATTCTCTGCCACTTCGAAAATGGCGGCACCGCCGTGTTAGACGCGAACCGATACAACGAACCCGACGCCAATATCGCCAACCCACGCTACACCTTCGGCCGCCTTCGCCTCGATGGTTCAAAAGGTCACCTAACCCTTTTCGAATCCGGCCAAATTCAAATCCAGCTTCTTGATCGAGACCCAAAAATCCATCCCTACAAACCCTCAACCGACGGCTTCGCCGGCAACTGCGTCCACGCCACCCAGCAGCACTTCGTTCAACAATTCCTCGCCAAACAACCCTTCGAATCCGAAGCCACCGACTACCTCAAGTCTGTCCAACTCGTCGAAGCCGCTTACGAATCCTCAAGTAAGGGCCAGTCTGTTCTCATTACATGAACAATGACTTGCCCTGACCAATATACAAAGCGGTCGCTATCAACGAAATGGCTAATCCCGATTCTTGATGCCCAGTCAGCAACTCGAGTTTTTCCGCAATGAGGGCGTTTTAAATGGAGATGTATCCGATGAAGCGAGAAAATTTGGATTCTAACAAGACGTTGCGAAAGCCGAGCGGAGCGAGACATCCTGCCAAAGGCAGTCCGTAGGGAGCGACCGGAGGGGAGCCGCAAAATTGGTCGAGACCACTGACTGAGCAAAAACGCAGTTGGAGATCAAATTGTCCGCTTCCGCAAGTTCCCTCGGCGAAGCTGCAATTTCTAAAACCCCGGATTTCTCAACGGTTACAGTTCCATCGAAAATGCTCCAAATCGAATACGACGCTTGCCTCCAATTGAGATGAACTTGCCAAGTGATCGACTGCGACGGCAGGACTGCTAGGAGCAGTCAATTCCTCACCCCCAACAAACGCAGATTTGAGATTTCAAAACAATCCAACTTGACCAACAGTAGATTTCCAAGAGCCCGCGGAGCGGGTCTCTCTGCAACATCCCTGAATCCCCCCTCTAACGCCTGCAATCGATTCCATTCACTCCTGACATTCGTGAAGAAAACTACTCTTTTGAACACATTCTCAATTCTACCTCCTTCACCAGAAAACGAAAAACTCTCGACTCTCTCCTCTGGACTCTCAACCCTTACCACCTTATTGCCTCCCTGCCGGGAAATCCGCTTTCAAATACACGACACACGCCATGCCTTCGAATATCGAAATGCCCAAGCTCTCCGACACCATGACCGAGGGAACCATTCTCCGTTGGCTCAAACAAGAAGGTGACCCTGTCGATATTGGGGACGAAATTGCGGAGATCGAAACCGACAAAGCCACCATGGCCCTCGAAGCCTTCGATGAAGGTGTCCTCGCCAAAATCTTGGTCCCCGAAGGCGAAAAAGCCGCCATCTCTACCCCCATCGCCATCCTTGCCGAGGAAGGTGAAGACGTCTCCGGCACTGCTCCGGCAGCAACGCCTGCAGCAGCTTCAACTCCTGCCGCTGAGCCCGCACCTGCTGCCTCCCCGGCATCCACCCCTGCCGCTACCCCCACTCCCACCGCCTCTTCGAGTGGCGGCGACCGCCTCAAGGCCTCTCCTCTCGCCCGCAAAATCGCTGCCGCCGAAGGCATCGACCTTGCCTCCATCACGGGCTCCGGACCCGGCGGACGCATCATCAAACGCGACCTCGAAGGCGCCTCCTCCGCTCCCCCTGCTGCCCAAGCTAGCCTAGCCGCTGCCGCCAGCAACATCGCCAGTAACCCTGCTCCTGCTGCCACCCCGACCACGCAACAACCCATCATGCCTTCAGCAGCCTCCAGCGAAGACCAACGCATCGAGCTCTCCAGCATGCGCAAGATCATCGCCGATCGCCTCCTCACCTCCAAGCAAACCATCCCCCACTTCTACCTCCACACCGAAGTCGATGCCGGCCCTCTCATGGCTCTCCGCAAACAAATCAACGCCCAGGCCGAACAAACCACTGGTAACAAATACACCGTCAACGACTTCATCGTCAAAGCCCTCATCAACGCCTGCCAGGCCGTCCCCGCCGTAAATGCCTCCTTCGCCGGAGACCACATCATCCAATACGGCTCCGTCGGCATCTCTGTCGCCGTCGCCATCGATGATGGCCTCGTCACCCCCGTCGTCAAACAAGCCGAAGCCAAGTCCCTTCTCCAAATCTCTCGCGAGATCAAAGACCTCGCCACCCGCGCTCGCGACAAAAAACTCAAACCCGACGAATTTGACGGCGGCACCATCACCATCTCCAACCTCGGCAACTTCGGCATCGATGCCTTCGACGCCATCGTCAATCCACCCCAAGCCGCCATCCTGTCTGTCGGCTCAATCGCCAAAAAACCCGTCGTCAAAGGCGACCAAATTGTCCCCGGGCAAGTCATGAATCTCGGTCTTTCCTGCGACCACCGCGTCGTCGACGGCGCTGTCGGCGCCCAATTTCTTGCTGAAGTGAAAAAGCTCATCGAGAACCCAGCCCTCATGCTAGTCTAGGCCACCAACTCATCCCCAAGTGTTTAGACCTTCTCTTTCGCAAGAGAGATTTCTAGCAACTCAAGAAAGTTCAAAAATCCCAAGCGAAAGAGCATTGCCCTAATCGGAAAAATTTGCTTCATCCTGCAGTGTTCTACCCTGCAAAATGAAAACAACGCTCACCATCCTCGTGGCCTCCGTGACCGCCGCCTTGGCACAAGAGTTCGTCTTCCTCGACGACAACATGGACGCCCCCGACTACCGGAGCTTTAGCTTCAGTAATCCAACAAACGACGCCGACATCTCGTTCGAAACGATCAACGGCTCAATCCCCACCGATGGCAACCCAGGCTCATATCTCCAGATTGCCCATTTTCATGACCTCGACCGCGACGAATTTGGCGAACCCTTCACCGGCGATTTCCAAACCGACCTCTCTGCTGTCTACCTCTTCGAAACCTTCACCTACGACCCCTCCGTAAGTGGACCCATTTCGAATATCGCTTTCGAAATCGATGTTCGAAGCGATGCCGACTTCTCCGTCTCCTTTGCCATCGGTAACGCTACCACCGGTTCTGGTAACATCACCTTCGCCGACAACTTTCTCGATCCCTTCGATTCCGATTGGCAGACTCTATCTCGCAGCATCATCGACAACTCGACCGCTTCAACCGTCGACTTCGCAGGCTCCGACCTCATCGAATTCGGATTCTCAATTGGCACCACCGCCGAACTCGGAGACGACCCCGAAGAGTTCTTCATCGATGTTGACAACTTCCGCGTGATTCTCACCCCGGTTCCCGAACCTTCAACTGCCCTTCTTGGCGTGCTCGGAATCCTCACCCTCCTCCGCCGCCGCAGATAATTCCAGTGTTCACTTTCGGCCGAAATCGATTGCTACCGCCTCCCCATTCATCCCTTTTCTCGCGCCTACCCAGCGTGTCGCACCACTTCGTGTCGTCTTCTCTGCACGCCACAAAGCCACCAAACGCCCCCCCGGCCCTGTCTCCCACTCCTCAAGAAAAATTTTCCCCGAATCATAATTGTGCCCCTTCAAATCAAGTGACCCATTAAAGTTGCCCCGCACAAACCGCGAGTTGTGCCACTCCAGCCCCACCTCAATGTCCTCACTCCCCAAAATCCCCGCATACGGCGTCGTCGTTACATCATAACCCACTGGTCCAGGCCTCTTCTGAGCCTGCAAAACAATGGCCGACTCCCGCCGCCGCTCATCAAAAAACCTCCCCCGCAAATTCCCATCCTCATCACGCACAAACCCACGCCCAATGCGCGCCCCCTCCTGCCACGCCTCAAAAACAATCCCCCCACCCCGCTCCATCTTCCCGCCATACAAAACCATCGTATCTCCCCGCTCCGCGAAAAACACTCCACGCCACAACTTCTCACCTCGCCACTGCCCCGCCAAAATCCCGTCCACGCCCTCAATCTGCGCCACATACAATTCCGTCCCCCCCGCATACGGCCCGTCTCCCACCTCAGCCTTCCAGTCTCTCACCTGCCGCTTCGCCGCTCCTCCTTGCTCACCTCCCTGCACCCCCGCAACCGCATCCCGCACCCCCGTCTCCTCCGCCTGCAAGCGCCTCAAACATCCCTCTAACACCCGCGTCCGATAACGCGTCAACTCCCGCAAAGTCTCAAAATACGACCCCGGATACCGCGCATCTCCGCTCACTCCATCCGCATCAGCCTCCGCCTGCTGCTTCGTATACTGCACCCACTCATTCTGCGCCGCCAAAAACATCTTCCCCCGCTCCGAATCACTACCTACCAAATCCAACACCTCCCTCAACGTCGCCTCCATCACCCGACGCTCACCCTCGGCAGCAGCCGTGGCACTCTCATTCCGTTCCGTTACCGTCTGCGCACAAACCGAAAAACCAGCCAGCACCAGCACCACGAGAAAGGGGGAAACCTTCACCCACCCATTCACACCCGCCTCACCCTCAAGGTCAAGATCCGCCGCCGACCTACTCGTAGACCTTCAAATACGCCACCAAATCCGCCACCTCCTGCGCCGTCAAACCCAACTGCTCCGCCGACAACATCAACGACCTCTTCATCCTCCAACTCTTCTTCACCCCCTTCTTCGGCACCAACTGCACCACTCCCCCAGTCGACATCACCATCATCGGATCCTCTCCCCCCTGATGCATCCCATGCAATTCCTTTCCCCCCTCCAACCGATACACCATCCCGCCAAATCCATGCGCAATGTCCGCCGAAGGCTCCACAATCGCCCGTGCAATCACTTCTCTTGGCTGACTCTTCCCCCACCCCTTCAGATTCGGGCCATAATTCGGCCCCACTCCCTCCACCTCATGACACATCACACACCGCATCGCCACCGCCTTGCCCTTTTCTACCTCACCCTCCAAAGCCAACACATCCGTCACCGAATAACTCTTCTCTGAAGCCGGTTCTGCGACCGTAATCGCCGTCACCTCAATTTCGTCCGGGTCATAAATCCCCCGCTCCTTCAACTCCTCTTGAATCCCATACTTCGACCACTCACCTGTTGCTCTCATCAACAACCACGACATCGCCTCCGCCCTCACTGGCGACCCCTCGTCAGCCAACCCCATCATCACCTCGGCCGACTCTCGCGCATCCACAAATGCCAACGACTCCACCGCAAAAGCTCGCTCTTCCGCGGACAATTCCTCTGCCAACGCCCTCACCTTCAAATCCTCCACCGCTACCCGCGGCCACAAGCGCCACGTCATCCGAACAAATCGCTGGTCCCAACTTAACGCATCCTCCGTAACCAGCCTCTCCTTCAAATACAACCACAACTCATCCTCCTGCCCCGCAGCCCCCAGACCAATCGCCTCCAGCGCATTCTTATCCCCCACATCCACCCGCTTCGCCAACTCCAAAAACACCTCCTTCGTCTCCGCAATCGGCAAGTCCCGCAACGACACCGCCACATCCCGCCGAACCCCCGCATTCTCATCCTTCGCCAAAGTCTTCGCAAACGGCAAAATCTCCACCCCCGCCCGCCGCAAAGCCCGATACGCCGCCACCCGCACCTGCGGCTCACCACCAACTAGCAACTTCTCGCACTGCGCCCTCCCCTTCTCCCCCAAATACGGCAACAACCAAATCCCCCGCGCCGCCACAAATCGGTTCTCGTCCCCCATCAAGTCCATCACCCCAGGCAAGGCCTCTTCCCCAAAACCCTTCAAAGCATGAAAACCCGAATACCGCACATTCACCGCTGGCGACCTCAACGCCTCCAACGCCCCCGCCACCGTCGAAACATCAAACCCCGGCACCCCCGGCTCAAAACACCTCGGCGCTATCCGGTAAATCGTTCCCGAACAGGTCTCATCCAAATCCGCATGCCCCCCCACTCGCGCATCATACCAATCCGAAACATACAACGCCCCGTCCGGACCCACCGCCACATCCGAAGGGCGAAACAACAAGTGCGACTCCTTCTCATCATTCTTCTTCACTTTGCGCCCCGTAAAATCACTCCCTTTGAATTCTCCCGTCGCATTCGTCGTCACAAAATCACTCCGCTCCAATCGAAACGTCGCCCCCTCCGGCTCCGGCTGATAACTGAAAATCACATTCCGCCCCGGCTCACACGCCAACAAAGTCCCCTCATACTCCTCACCCAGCGACCCATTCTCATAAAAGGCCACCCCCGTCGGCGACCCCCCGCCATAAACATCTCCCACATCCATCGTCCCCGGATCATCCTGCCGCCAATGATTCCGCCAATGCACCTGCCCCGGTCGCTTCTCCGCCCGATACCTCCGCTTCCCATCCCGCGAGAAATACCCCGCACACCCATACTCCAGAATGTAACTCACCCGACACGCCGGCGGGTCATCATTGTCGTTCTGAAACAAATCTCCAAACGACGTCACCGTCTCCTCATACGAATTCCGATACCCATGCCCCACCACCTCAACATCCGTTCCATCTTCATCCATTCGAAACGTCGCTCCCGAGGTCCACACATGCCCATCCGCCGACTCATCACCCAATCGGCTCAAATGATCCACCAACCACTCTCCCCCGCCCCCCTTGTAAGGCCCTGAAACCACAAACTCCCGCCCACTTCGATCCTCAAACACCGCCCCACAATTCCCCACATTGAAATACAACTTCCCATCCGGTCCCCCCTTCACCGAATGCAACGAATGATCATGATTCCGTGCATTAAACCCCGTCAACAACTCCACCCGCGTATCCAAACCTTCATCAAACACCAGATTCCGATTCACATCCGTATAAACAATCAAATGCGGCGGCTGCGAAACAAAGACCTTGTTGTCAAAAACCCCAATCCCCAGTGGCGCGACCAACGCTTCCTCTTCCACAAACGTATGCGACGAATCCGCCTTCCCGTCCCCATCCGTATCCTCCAACACCACCACCCGGTCCCCCTGCGGCTTCCGCCCGACATGCCGCCGATAACGCACCCCTTCACACACCCAAATCCGTCCCGCATGATCGATGTCAAAATTCGTCGGATTAAAGAGCTGCGGCGTCGACGCCCACACCGTCACTTCCAAACCCTCAGGTACATGAAATAACTCAGTCTCCACCTTCTCCGGAGGCAACTCCCGCTCGAAACCTCCACTCAACACCAGCTCACCCTGCCCAAACAAAACCCCCGCAAGCCCAACCAACATCAGCCCAAACACTCTCATTCGACTCATCCAAACCATCTCCTACGCGAATCCGAAGACCCATTTTACACCCCATTCCAAAACTCTTTCCCCCTTGCAATGGCAGATTCGCCCCGCCCGCCTAACATATCCCCATGACAAACAGCGACACGCACTCCAAAACCATCGGCTACCTCCTCTGGATCTTCGGCTTCACCGGCTCCCACCGCTTTTACTACGGAAAACCCATCACCGGCATCATCTGGTTCTTCACCTTCGGACTCCTCGGCATCGGTTGGCTCATCGACCTCTTCCTCATCCCCGGCATGGACCGCGAAGCCGACCGAAAATTCGCCCCCGGCACCAAAGACTACAGCGTCGCCTGGATCCTCCAAACCTTCCTCGGCACCTTCGGCGCCCACCGCTTCTACCTCGGCAAATGGGGCACCGGACTCCTCTGGCTCTGCACCATCGGACTCCTCGGCATCGGATACATCTACGACTACCTCACCCTCAACAGCCAAGTCCACGAAGTGAATCGGGCAAACTCGCCCTCCTCTGATAATATCGTGCTCGCGTAACCGTTTTCAGCATTGATCAGCGGGGCCCTGCTCCGCTGAAATCAAACCACCATGAAAACACTCGCCATTCTGACCCTCGCCGCTGCGCCCCTCCTCGCTGAACACCATCAAGAACCCCACCCCACCAAGGAAAACAAATACGCCCACTGCCCTAAACTCCCCAACGTTCCCTACACCGTCCACGACACCACCCGCCCCCAACCCCGCAAAGTCACTTCCGCCGGCGCTGTCCCCCTCGCCGCTCCCTCCGATGCCAAAGTGCTCTTCGACGGCTCCAACACCGATGCCTGGACCGGCGGCCCATGGAAAATCGAAAACGGCATCCTCATCGCCTCCCCCGGCAATATCCTCACCAAGGAAAAGTTTGGCGACTGCCAAGTCCACCTCGAATACCGCGTCCCCGCCAACCGCAAAGTCGTCGGACAAAAAGGCGGCAACTCCGGCATCTTCCTCATGAACCGCTACGAAGTCCAAATCGGCGAATCCCACTCCAACTACACCTACCCCGACGGACAAGCCGGCGCCATCTACGGCCAATACCCTCCCCTCGTCAACCCCGCCACCCCGCAAGGCGAATGGCAAAGCTACGACATCATCTTCAAAGCTCCCGTCTACAAAAACGGCAAAATGCAAACCCCCGCCCAAATGACCGTCCTCTTCAACGGCGTCGTCGTCCAAGCCGCCCAAAATCTCCAAGGACCCACCATGCACCAAAAACTCACCTCCTATCCCGACAACCACCCCGCCGAAGCCCCCATCCGCCTCCAATGGCACAGCGACCCCATCGAATACCGCAACATCTGGGTCCGCCCCCTCGGCCAACGCGACCAATAAAAATCAGGAGCGCGGGTTTTCAACCCGCTACCCTTGACCTTCAATACCTCTCAAAACGCGCCAAACACCTCCAAGCTCTCCCTTCGTCCCGCACCTTCCGTAGCCGCGTTGGTCACAACGCGGGCTGAACAGATTGCTCATCACCAAGAGCGCGAGAATCATTACCTCAATCCATGATACTCTTCATATAATCAATACCACACCCCTCCTATTGAGGCTAAACTCCAACCAATGAAGCCTACCAAACCCCTCCTTTTCATCCTTGGACTCATCATCTTCTTCAATACCAATTCTTGCTCCCTCGTAACCGAAGCCGCAAGCGTCACCGCAAACAAATCTCGTAAAGTCCCACAAGGACATCCCATCCAAGGAAGTGGCTTTATCGTCAAATCACCCGGCAAAAATCTCTATCCAATCAAAAACTACCCTGTCCCAGGAGCAGTCACCTTACGCAACGCCTCAACCTTTCCTGCCACAACCTACTACGTAGCCCCATTCGAAACTTCATCGGCTAAAACCCCCACCGAGGCACTCCAAGAATGGAACAACACCCCCATGCGCAAAGGAGTTCAAATCCAAACCCTGGAAACAAAGAGAACCTCGTATCGCGGGTATCCTGCGGTTGAAGCAAAACTCAAAATTCCCACTCAATCCAAATCCGGAAATTTAGGATATCTCGCAGTAGTTAAGCTGGCAAAAAGCCGCTTCATCATTCTCAGCTGCGGTACTCAATATCACAACAACGCTACCGAGTACAGATTTGAAAATCTAAACAACCAATTTCAGCTTCTCAAGAACGCCACAACCCTCCAATAACAAACCCAAAAACCACCTCCTCATCTTCCCCCACTCAACTCAAACAACAATAATCTCGCCTCCCCTTTCCGGCCTCTCTAAGTCTCGGAAAATGCTTCTCTCCGCCACCGACCTCAAACTCGCTTACGGCCACCAAACCCTCCTCAACGGCATCACCCTTGCCGTCGAAGCCGGTGAAAAAGTCGGCCTCCTCGGCCGCAACGGCTGCGGAAAAACTTCCCTCCTCAAAATCCTCGCCGGCACCAACCAACCCGACTCCGGCGACCTCGCCCTCCGCCGCGGACTCCGCATCGGCTACCTCCCCCAAGAATTCGAACTCGACCCCCAACTCACCGTCCTCGAAAACATCACCTCCGGCGTCGCCGACCTCGCCCAAGCCATCCAACGCTACGAAGCCGGCGATGGCACCGAAGAACAACTCGCCGACCTCCTCCAACTCATCGAACACGCCGACGGCTGGAACCTCGACCTCCGCATCAAAACCACCGCCCAAGCCCTCGGAACCCCACCCCTCGACCAACCCATCACTGACCTCTCCGGCGGCGAAAAACGTCGCGTCGCCCTCGCCCGCGCCCTCGTCGCCCAACCCGACCTCCTCCTACTAGACGAACCCACCAACCACCTCGACGCCGAATCCATCCGCTGGCTCGAAGACACCCTCCGTACCTTCCCCGGCGCCGTCATCTTCGTCACCCACGACCGCTACTTCCTCGACACCATCGCCACCAGGATTGTCGAAATCGACCACGGCCTGGCCTACTCCCATCCCGGCAACTACACCCAATTCCTCGAAGCCAAAGCCGCCCGCCAAGAAATCGCCTCCAACACCGAAAAGAAGCGCCAAAAATTCCTCAAAGACGAACTCCAATGGGTCCGCGCCGGCGTCAAAGCCCGCACCACCAAATCCCGCTCCCGCCTCGACGCCTTTTACGAAGTCAAAAACCAAGACACCCCCGTCGAAGAAGGCCAACTCGAACTCCTCATCCCCCCACCCCCCAAACTCGGCAACATTGTTGTCGAACTCGAAAAAGTCGGACTCAACATCGGCACCGACTCCGACCCCCGCTGGCTCTTCCGCAACCTCGACCTCACCTTCCGCCCCGGCCAAACCACCGGCATCGTCGGCCGCAACGGCACCGGCAAAACCACCCTCCTCAAAGTCTGCCTCGAACAACTCAAACCCACCACCGGCACCGCCACCCTCGGGAAACAAGTCAAAGTCAACTACATCGACCAATCCCGCATGCAACTCGACGGCACCGGCTCTCTCCTCGACGAAATCTCCAACGGCAACGACAACATCCTCTTCGGTGAAGAAACCCTCTCCGCCCGCTCCTACCTCAAACGCTTCCTCTTCTCCGACGAACGCATCAACGAACGCGTCGACCTCCTCTCCGGCGGCGAACGCGCCCGTCTCATGCTCGCCAAAGTCCTCAAAGACGGCGGTAACCTCATCATCCTCGACGAACCCACCAACGACCTCGACCTCCCCTCCCTCCGCATGCTCGAACAAGCCCTCGCCGCCTACCCCGGCACCGTCATCACCGTCTCCCACGACCGCTACTTCCTCGACCGCATCTGCGACCAAATCGTCGCCTTCGAAGACCACGGCGTCATCGTCCAACCCGGCAACTACTCCTACTACCTCGAAAAACGCCAAGCCCGCGAAACCGCCGACCGCCTCCAAATCGCCGCCTACGGACAATCCAGTAAAAAAGAAAAGTCCGCCCCCAAACGAACCAAACCCAAACCCCTCTCCAACAAAGAACGCGCCGACCTCGAAACCATCGAAGACCGCATCCTCCAAGCCGAAGAACTCGTCTCCGAAATCGAAACCCGCCTCAACGACCCCGCCTTCCAAGCCGAAAACTACGAATCCCTCCCCGCCGAAACCGCCAAACTCGAAGCCGCCCGCCAAACCGTCACCGACCTCTACACCCGCTGGGAACACCTCGAAGCCCGCCAAGCCGAATTGAAGGATTAAGGAGCGTGGCTTTTGCAGCCACTCCCGAACAAAAGCCGAGCTACCCCTTTCACCGCTTACATCGCATACCCATCGACTGAGGCCGAAAGCCTGCAAAAATCCATCCAATGCTCACGATTCCCCTTGCTAATTTCCATTATTTTCAGTATTTACTGAAATAGATGAACGAAACGCCGTTCCAGAATTTCCGGGCCCAAATCCACAGCGAGCGATCCCGCCATGAGTTCGCATGCCGGTC
>JBCCZX010000034.1:0-20495 GCA_039186735.1 Verrucomicrobiota bacterium
AAGCCATCCTCCTCGACGAAGAAGCCCGCAACCCCCTCGAACACCTCAAAAGCCCCCACTTCGGTCACTTCCGTGAACCCGTCATCCGACTCGTTCACCTGGGCCGCATGTTAGAACTCGACCAATACGACCAGATTCTCTGGTGGTCCTTCAGCGGACACTACTCCGACCTCTCTCTCCAAGAGCCCATGTTCTCTCCATCCGTCTTCAACTTCTACCGCCCCGACTACCGCCTCTTCGGTACCCTCGCTGAAAACAACCTCGACTCCCCCGCCTTCGGCATCGTCAATTCCTACACCGCAATCTCCTTCCCCAATCATTTATGGCGCATATGCGAAGTTGGCATTAAACACCACAGCAACAGCGACTCTTGGTACGACGGCAAGAATTTCCCACCAGACCTCACAAATCTCGCCGCCATCGCCAGCAGCATCCCAGATCTCCTCGACCACCTCTCCATCCTCTACTGTGCCGGAACCCTCGGGGCCGAAAGCCGCTCGACAATTACCACTGCCCTCCAAGGAGAATCCAATCTCGCCGAAAGAGCCCGTTTAGCCGCCTACCTCGTCTTGATGTCCCCAGAAGGATCTTGTCTCAAATAAATCACCGAAACGTCCGTTAATCCCATAGAAAACCACTGCATGAATCCCAAAAAAAACCGCCGCCAGTTTCTCGGAGAAGCTTCTTGCGCCTCAATCGGCTGTATTTCAACGCTTTCAAGTATATTGAACCTCAAGCTAGCCAACCAAGCCGCTGGAGCCGGATTAGGAGCTGGCAATGACTGCAAAACCATCGTCTGCGTGCTTCTCGCAGGTGGCAATGACAGTTTCAACTTCCTCGTTCCCCGCGACACCACTCGACACAGCATCTACTCCAGTTCCCGAGGTGGTGTCGGAGGCGGAGGCATGGCCCTGTCCCAAGGTTCACTCCAAACTCTCAACCAAGCATCCGGCGGAGATGGCCAACTCTACGGTCTCCACCCCAATTGCTCCGCTCTAGCCGAAATGTTCAACGGCACCGGTGCCTTCCAATCGTATGGCCGCCGGATGTCCTTCGTCTCCAACATCGGAACTCTCATTCAACCACTCACAAAAACAGAGTACAACTCCGGCAGCTTCCCCATTCCAAAAGCTCTCTTCTCCCACATCGACCAAATCAACCAATGGCAAACCTCGCTTCCCCAAGGCCCTTCTGAGCTCACTGGCTGGGGTGGCCGTCTCGCAGATCTCCTGAATTCGACCTACAACGAACAGGATGCCACCTCCATGTCGATTTCCCTCGCCGGAAACAACATTTTCCAAATTGGTGATACAACGACCCAGTTCTCTATCACCAGAGATGGTGCCCTGCTACCCACAAGCGGCTCTGCTCAAGAAACTCGCAAGAACACCGCTATGGACGGTCTTCTCGCCGCGACTTACAACAACATGATTCAAGACGCGCTCGCAGTGCATGTGAAGAATTCCCGCGACGCCCAAGAAGCGTTTAAGTCCGTCTACGATGCCGTAGACGTCTCCGCTGTTCCAACTTCCGTTCAAAATGCTCTCGACCAAGACAACTTCGGACGTGAACTCTGGGCCGCGGCCAAGACCATCAAAGCTCGTCAGCAACTCGGACTCCGACGCAATACCATCTTCGTTGAACGCGGAGGCTGGGACCACCACGGTGAACTTCTCAACACTCAAGCCGGAATGCTCACAGAAATTTCGAATGCCATCGCGAACTACCAGCTCGCCCTCGAATACCTCGGGGTCGCCGATGAAGTCATCTCCTACACCGCTTCCGACTTCGGACGCACCTTGCGGTCAAACGGCCGCGGCACCGACCATGCATGGGGCGGAAACCAAATGGTTTGGGGTGGCCCCATCGACGGCGGTAAGATCTTCGGAACCTTTCCCGACCTCACCCTCAATGGCAGCGATGACCTCGGAAACGGCGGCCGGATCCTCCCCACGACCTCCACCGACAAATTCTTCGAAGAAATGGCAACTTGGTTCGGAGTCTCGAGTGGAGATATGTCAGCGGTCCTTCCAAATATCGCCAACTTCAGCACCGAACCTACTATCGGTTTCGTTGCCTAGCCGACACCCTCCAAAATTGAGGTGACTTCTTCTCTCCCCTGCTCAACTCGAGCAGGGAATTTTTTTCTGAGCTGACGAGTCCTCGCTCAAGCTCCTCTACGGGCGCCCCGCCATCCAGTGCGCACGCACTTCCCGCTCCGTCCAAGCCTTCTTGGAAATCACAAACTCATCCATCGCTCCCTTGAGATTGCGAACCTCGAACTTCGTCCCTTCCGCCCACTCGCGGTAAGGCCAATTCCCAAGGTCCGCCAATCCAATCGCAATCGGCCTCACGTCTTGAATCGGACACGTCCCCAAAACCCGCCCATTATGAAAGTGAATCACCTCCTGCCGCTCCGAATCATACACAACAGCCAAGTGCATCCACTCCCCGTAATTTGACCCCCCCGGCCGAAGAAGGCTCACGCTATTGTGATAGTGCACCCGATCCGACTCCGGACGTTCAGTAATCGAATTGTGAGTCGTCTCCGCAAAATGAAGTAACAGCAAATCTGGCGATGGATTAAGCAGAGTCCAATGCACAAACTGATCCTGACTAGTCTCTGGATGAAGCAACGACATCGAGTGAATACTCGGCTCATCAACTCTTACCCAAGTCAGCATCGTCAAATCACTGAACTGGCCGGGCACCTCAACTCGAACCCGATGCGACGAATTCCGAAACTCAAGAGCCTGCTTCTCTGCCCACCGACCCGTCGCCCACCGACAACCAACAATCGCTCCATCACTCGAATCAGGTCCAAAATGCGCGCGATTCAAAAGCATCCGTTGCCAATCCCTGTTCTCCGCAAAATCATAAAACAACAACACGTCTTCCTGCCGAGCCAACTGGTAACTGAAGTCTTTCCAAACCTGATTTCGCTCACGCGCCAGCTCATCCAACCTCGAAGTCGCAGGGAACTGGCTCGGAACCGCCGCAATACTCTCTGGCCTTCCGTCCGCCCCCACTCTCAATCCCTCGCCCGTGGTCAACAAATGCTCTTTCTCGATCGGATTACTCTGACTTCCAAGAACCTCAACCTCTCCATCAATCACATGGACTTCTCCTTGACCATCGACACGAAGAGTCATCCCAAACTCCGTCCCCAAATCCAGCACCTCAAAATTTTCTGTCTCAATACGAAAACCCCGTGCTGGAGGCGGAACAAAAGCCCACAAATTCCCATAAGCCAAACGAGCCAAATCCGGACTCACTACCTCGAGTCTTGCAGGCCCCTCCAAAGTCACCGTCGCACCCGAATAAAAATCAATCTGCGCAATTCCTTCCTCCAAATCGATCACACCCCTCGCCACCGGGAGTCCCCCGACTGATAAGCCTCCGATAAACGGTGCCTGACTCGCTCCCCACTTCGCGCGATTCGTCCGCGTAATCACTGCAACCGCCTGCGATTCTGCAAGCAAATCAGACCCACTGAAAATCTCGCCCGAATCGCTCTCAGACTCGCTGAACAAATCCGGATCCCCGTCCCCAACACCCCAAACAATAATCCCCACGGCGAAGGCTAGACAAGCCGCCGCCGCAAGCCCCCCAACCATCGGCCACACCCTCGCCCACTCAATCACCGACGCCTTGGGCTTCAGCACATGCTCCCAACGGCGACGTCCTTCTCTCAGGGCCGCCCCCAAATACATCTGCTCCACCAATCGACGACGCGCCCTCGGATGCTGCCGAACGATTTTCCTCAACTTCTGCTCGTCCTCCTCCGTCAGCCGTTCACCGCGCAAAGCTTCCGCCAACCGGTCAATCTCCCGGTCCGGAATCACAGATTGAACGGCACTCGACATCTCAACTCGCTTCCTGGGTTCGCGACATTCGCCCCCTCATACAATCGAGAAGCAAACCGTGGGCCTTTTCCAGCAGCAGATAGACCGAACGAACACTCATGCTTTGCCTCCCAGCAATCTCCTTCACCGGCAAATCTTCCTGATAACGATACCAAATCGCCTGTCGGCATTTCTGCGGCAGCTTCGCTAAACAAAATTCCAAATCATCTCTCCGATCCTCCAACTCACAACCAATTGCCGCCGCATCATCAGCAAGCTTCATCAGTTCATCATCATCCAAATTAAACGGCAATCTCGCCTGCTTCCTCCGCCAATTCAGCGCACAAAAGCGCGCAACACTCATCGCCCACGCCGCAAAATCCGTCCCTTCCTCAAACTGGTCAAACTTCCTCCACAGAATGGTCGAAACTTCCTGCATGAGATCCTCCGTCTGCTCATGATTATGAATCAGCGTGTACGCAAAACCATAAATTCGATGACGATTCGCCATCAAAAGCTGAGAAAACAGTTCTCCCCGATCCACTTTCTCAGTTCGTCCTGTGACCTCTTCCGACATCTCTAAGAAGATGTGCTTTACTCCCTTGATTTTGCAAGGATTAGAACAATTCGAGCCGTCGGAATGGCATGATAGGACATCACGACACCCACCAATCCCTCACACACGACCCAAAAAACAAAACTCACTAATTTCAAATGACTTACATTGCTTCTTAGACCTTCTTGCGATAAACAGCATTTCCCAAACCTGCCTGGGGTGAACTCCATTCCGAACAAATCATCCCATAATTAAGGCTCCCTGACAAACAGACGACACTCTATCGTATCCATTGAGCACCAAGCGGCTGCGCCTGAATGAATTCTTCCCTCTCAATCCTCTTCGCCCTCTCAAGTCTTCTCTCAGCCGAATTCCCCTTCTCCCATGCCGACGAACTCTTCACCCTCAAAATCAAACCCCTGCTCACTCAAAAATGCCTCGCCTGCCACGGCGACGACCCCCAGGACCTTGGCGGCGAACCCAGCCTCCTCACCCGGGACGATTTCCTCAAAGGCGGCGAATCCGTGACCGACCTCCTCGTCCCCGGGCGCGCCTCCAAGTCCTTCCTCATGACCGTCGTCAAATGGGAGGATCCCGACTACGAAATGCCTCCCAAGGAAAACGACCGCCTCACCCCCGAAGAAATCACCGACCTCGTAACGTGGATCAACGCCGGTGCCCCCTGGCCCGACAAATCCATCCAAGACGCCATCAAATTCGCCGAGCGAAAAAAGAAGGTCACCAGGGACGGCATCCTCGTCGAAACCTCCGGCGGCCTCTCCGACGACTGGACCTACCGCCGCTACCAACCCGACGACCTCTGGGCCTTCCTGCCCCTTGAACCAATCGCCAACCCCGACCCCGCCAAACACCCCGTCGACGCCTTCATCGATCTCAATCTTCACCAGAAAGGCTTCAAACGCGCACCCCGCGCCGACCTCCCCAAACTCCTCCGCCGCCTCAACTACACCCTCACCGGCCTCCCCCCCCAACCGGAACAAATGACGGCCTGGCTCAAGCGCCTCCGCGAAGGCGACTACGAGACCGAATACCGTCTCATTGTCGACGAACTCCTCGCCTCCCCTCACTACGGCGAACGCTGGGGCCAACACTGGCTCGACGTCATCCGATACGCCGACACCGCCGGCTTCTCCAACGACTTCGAAATGTCCAATTTCTGGCGCTTCCGCGACTACGTCATCCGCAGTTTCAACGACGACAAGCCCTACCATCAGTTCGTCCGCGAACAAATCGCCGGTGACGAACTCAATCCCGACAACCCCGAAATGACCATCGCCACCGGTTTCCTCCGCTCCGGACCATGGGAACACACCGGCATGCTCGCAGGCAAAGTCTCCCGCCAACAATACCTCGACGACCTCACCGACAACATCGGCCAAGCCTTCCTCGCCACCCCACTCTCCTGCTGCAAATGCCACGACCATAAGTTCGACCCCATTCCCACCCGCGACTACTACCGCATCTACGCAGCCCTCGCCACCACCCAACCCGCCGAGATGAAAGCCCCCTTCCTCCCCTCCGAAAACCGCAACTCCTTCGCCAAGGACCGCGAACACGTCGAACGACTCCTCACCTTCGCCACCACCGAGCGCGATGCCCTCTACGAAAAACGCGAATCCATGGCCCGCCAGTGGTACGAAGAACGCGGCAAAACCTACAAAGATTACGGTGCCCGCAACAACGATCCCGACGGCACCAAACCACCTCGCCACTACGGCCTCACTCCCACCGAAGAAGGCCAAATCAAAGTCCGTGAACAAGACGTCAAAATCTGGAACCGCCGCCTCGCCCGCTTCGAGCCCCGTGCCCAGTCCGTCTACAATGGCGGCTACTTCACCTCCCCCTCAATCAAGCTCCGCCCCCCCTCCAACGAAAAACAATGCAAGGCAGACAAAGTCCTCCCCGAAAACTTCATCCTCAAAAACGGCTCCCTCGATAGCCCCGGAGAACCAGTCTCCCCGGGCGTCCTCTCCATGCTCGGACTCCCCACCGACACCCCCTCCACAGACGACCCCTACGCCCTCCCCACCGGTTTCTCAAATCGCCGCCTTGGCCTCGCCAACTGGATCGCCAACCCCGACAACGGCCTCGCCATCCGCACCATCGTGAACCGCGTCTGGGGCTACCACTTCGGCACCGCCATCGCCGGCAACCCCAACAACCTCGGAGCCACCGGCAAGAAACCTACTCACCCGGAACTCCTCGACTACCTCGCTAATCAATTCGTCCAAGACGGCTGGTCCTTCAAAAAACTCCACAAACTCATCCTCACCTCCGAAACTTGGCAACAAACCACCACCCACCCCGAAAAACAGAAGCTCGAACAAGCCGATCCCAACAACGCCCTCCTCGCCTACTTCCAACCCCGCCGCCTCAGCGCCGAAGAATACCGCGACACCCTCCTCACCTTCACCGGCGAGCTCAACCCCGAAATGGGTGGCCTCCCCGCCCGCCCCGAAATCAATCGCGAAGTCGCGCTCAATCCCCGCATGATCCAATTTTCCCTCGCTCCCGCCTACCAACCCAACGCCTCCCCCGAAGAACGCCACCGCCGATCCATCTACTCCTATCGCATCCGCGGACTCGCCGACCCCTTCATGGAAGTCTTCAACAAACCCGGTGCCGACAAATCCTGCGAAGGCCGCGACGCCCCCACCGTCACCCCCCAAGTCTTCACCCAGCTCTACTCCGAGAACATGACCAATCGCTCCCTCGCCTTCGCCCTCAAACTCAAGCAATCCACCCCCTCTCCCAGCCAGCAAATCACCACCGCCTTCAACCTGGTCCTCACCCGCGAACCCACCGCCGATGAACACACCCTCCTCCTCGCCCACTACGAGGACATGCTCGCCTACCACAAACACTCCCATTCCCAGCCCACCACTTACCCCAAGGAAATCACCCGCTCTCTCGTGGAAGAATTCACCGGCGAACCCTTCGAATACCAATAGCTACTAGACATCTACCACAACTTCACTCCTGACCCCCAAGCCGCCGACCAATCACCCGAAACTCGCGCTTTCGCCGACCTCGCTCTCATCCTTTTCAACACCAACGAACTCCTCTACATCTACTAATCACCATGAACGGACCCATCTGCTCACGCCCCCTCTCCACTCCTCTCTCGCGTCGGAATTTCCTCTACGGCACCGGCGCGTCCCTTGGCTCCGTCGCCTTCTCCTCCCTCCTCGCCTCCGAAGCCAAAAATCCCCTCAGCCCCAAACCACCTCTCATCAAACCCCGCGCCAAAGCCGTCATCATGCTCTTCATGGAAGGCGGCCCCAGCCACATCGAAACCTTCGACCCCAAACCCAAACTCAAGGACCTCCACATGAAAAAATTCATGCGAAACGACGACAAGTTCGGCATGCAAGGCAACGGCGAACGCTTCTACGTCCAAAGCCCCTACGACTACGTCCGCGCCGGCCAATCCGGCATCCCCATGTGCGAACACTTCCAGCACCTCTCCCAGCCTGACGTCGCCGACGAACTCTGTGTGTATCGCGGCTGCCAGGCCGAGTCCGTCAACCACTCCACCGCGCTCTACCACATGAACACCGGCAACCGCTTCGGCGGCGACCCCGCCATCGGCTCCTGGGTCACCTACGGTCTTGGCTCCGAAAACCAAAACCTCCCCGGCTACGTCGTCATGACCGAACTAGCCCAACCCCAGGGCGGCTCCAGCAACTGGTCCAACGGCTTCCTCCCCGCCTACTACCAAGGCACCACCCTCCGCTCCGAAGGCTCCCCCATCCTCGACCTCAACGCCCCCGCTTGGAAAACCCGCCAACACCAGCGCGCCAATCTCGACGTCCTCCGCAAACTCAACCAAACCCATCTCCAGCATCACCCCGAACACGATGACCTAGCCGCCCGCATCGAAAACTACGAGCTCGCCTACCGCATGCAGATGACCGTCCCCGACATCATCGACCTCTCAAAAGAATCCCAAAGCACCCGCGAAGCTTACGGCCTCGACAACAAAGCCACCGAAGCCTTCGGCCGCAAATGCCTCCTCGCCCGTCGCCTCGTCGAACAAGGCACCCGCTTTATCCAAATCTTCTCCGGCGGCTGGGACTCCCACGACTTCATCGAACGCGCTCACAAAAACCGCATCCAATCCGTCGACAAACCCATCGCCGCCCTCATCCGCGACCTCAAACAACGGGGCATGCTCGACGACACTCTCGTCGTCTTCACCGGCGAATTCGGACGCACTCCCGATAACACCAAACGCGGCGGTGAAGAAGCCCTAGGCCGCGACCACAACAACAAAGCCATGTCCATGTTCTTCGCCGGCGGAGGCGTCAATGCGGGAAGCGTAGTAGGTGCCACCGACGAAACTGGACTCGAAGCCGTCGACACCGTCCACCCCATCCGCGACGTCCACGTCACCATGCTCCACCTCCTCGGCCTCGACGACAGCAAGCTCACCTACTTCCACGGCGGTCGCTACAAACAACTCTCCCAATTCGGCGGCAAAGTCATCCCCCAACTCCTTGCCTAACAATCCTCCGTATCCAGCGGATTCCACACCCTCGAAAACCCCATCCCCTCGAAATCCTTCACGTTCGCTGTCGCAAATCGGGTGACCCCATGATGCCTCAAGGTCAACCCAAGCCGCATATCAAAGAGTCTTCTCCGCGCAAACCCGTCCCTCGAAGCAAACTCCCAAACCCGATCCATCACTCGCGCATTTTCTGCCCGACTCACATTCGGAATCTTCAAATAACTCCGCACCACCCCCACCGCCTCACCTGCGCTCAGCGGCTCCGCCATCACCACCTCGTTCCGCAACAATTGATAAAGCTCCACCAAAACATAATCCGAGATCACCACCGTTTCCCCAACATCGGAAAAACTCGCCTTCAAAAAGCGCTCTGCCCTCGCATGAAACCCCGACTCCGGATTCAGCGAATAAAACAGCAAATTCGTATCAATCCCCAACATCCCCAAAGCCCCTCACTTCCTCCTCTTGCGCAACTCCCTTCAAATCCAATTCATCGCTCCCAGCTCGAAACCTCTCTCCACCCAGCTTCGGCAAAACCCAATGCTCCTCCACTTCTTCCACCGCATTCGTCCGCGTCATATACTCTAGCCCCCGTCGAAAAACCTCTGCCAGAGACCACTCCTTCGCCTTCGCCAAAGCCTTCGCCTTCTCGTAAAGCTCATCAGGAACCTGCACCTGCGTTTTGACCATGATGGCAAATTACCATTATAATGGCATTTTGTCAAAAACACCGCTCACTTCTGCCCGTAATAAGCACCCGGACCATGCTTCCGGGAAAAATGCTTCTCGAGCAAATGCCCCGGCGCACCAACGCAGTCAAAATTGAGTGCCAGCGTATGCAACGCCATCTCTGCCACCACCTCCAAAGCCAACGCCGTCTCCAGAGCCTTCGCGCTCGAAGGCCCCCACACAAATGGCCCGTGATGCTGCACCAACACCGCCGGCACCTCCATCGGACTCAAGCCCTCAAAGGTCTCCACAATCACCTTCCCTGTCTCCAACTCATACTCCCCCCCCACTTCCTCCGGCATCATGCTCCGCGTCACCGGAACCGGACCATTGAAATAATCCGCATGCGTCGTCCCCAAGCACGGAATCGCCCGCCCCGCCTGCGCAAACCCCACCGCCTTCCGCGAATGCGTGTGCACCACCGACGCACACCCCGCAAACTCCCTCAACAAATGCGCATGCGTTGGCGTATCCGAACTCGGCCTCAAGTCCCCCTCCAATACCTCCCCCTCATACGACAACACCACCATGTCCTCCGCCTTCAAATCCGCATAATCCACCCCCGACGGCTTAATCGCAAACACCCGCCGCTCGGGATCCGCCACCGACACATTCCCAAACGTGATGTCCACCAACCCCAAGCCCGGCAACTTCCGATTCGCCTCCGCGCACTCCTCCTGAATCGCCTGAAATTCACTCATGCATTTGCCTCTTTTTTAATCTCTAACAACTCCTTCATCACCCCACCCAAATTCGCATTTTCCGTCACCCCACCCATCGCATCATGCAATTGCATGTAGAGACCGAACAATCTGTCGTAGACAGCTTTCGCCTCCGCATTCGGCTTGTAGGAAACTTCCTTCAAACTCGTCATCGCATCCTGCGCCGACCGAAAATCACCATAAACCCCCGCCGCCACCGCCGCACCCACCGCCGAACCCAGCGCACAGGTCTGACTCGAACTCGACACCCGCATCTCGCACCCCGTCACATCCGCATAAATCTGCATCAACATCGGATTCTTCTCCGCAATCCCCCCCGCACACACAACCCGCTCCACCGGCACTCCGTAATCCGTCAACCGCTCAATAATCGCCCGTGCCCCAAACGCCGTCGCCTCAATCAACGCCCGATAAATCTCCGCCCGCGTCGTATACAGCGTCTGCCCCACCAGCGCCCCCGTCAAAAGCGGATCCACCAGAATCGTCCGGTTCCCGTTATTCCAATCCAACGCCAACAAACCCGACTGCCCCGGCACCATCGCCGACGCCTGCCCCGTCAACTCCCCGTGCAACTCCGGACTCCCTTCACAACACCGCTCCACCCACCACTTGAAAATATCCCCCACCGCACTCTGCCCCGCCTCCATTCCGAAATACCCCGGCAAAATCGCCCCCTTCACAATCCCACAAATCCCCGGAATGTCTGCCACCTCGTTCTCCGCCGAAACCACCCCGCAGTCACAGGTCGACGTCCCAATCACTTTCACCAACGTCCCCTCATCCACCCCGCAACCAATCGCCCCGTAATGCACATCCATCTCCCCAATCGCCACCGCAATCCCCTCACTCAAACCTAACTTCTCCGCCCAATCTGCTCCCAAGGTCCCCGCCTTCTCCGACGCATCCTGCGCTTTCTCAAACAAACGCCCCCGCAAACCCGCCAACTTTGGATCCAACGCTCTCAAAAACTCTTCATCCGGCAACCCACCCCACTCGTCACAATACATCGCCTTGTGCCCCGCCATGCAAATCCCCCGCGCCACCTCCCCCGGACTCTTCGCCCCGCACAACACCCCCGGAACAAAATCCGACAGCTCCACCCACGACTCCGCCGCATCGAAAACCTCCTCGTCCACTTTCAAACACCGCCAAATCTTCGACCAAAACCACTCACTCGAATACACCCCCCCAATCTTCGCCAAATACTCCGGCCGCATCTCTGCCGCCTTCTCCGTGATCAAGCGCGCTTCCTCCGCACCCGTGTGATCTTTCCACAACCAACAATGCGCATTCGGATTCCCCGCAAACTCCGCCCTCATCGCCAATGGCACAAAATTCCCATCCACCGGAATCGGACTACTCCCCGTCCCATCGACCCCCAAGCCCACCACTTTCGATCTCTCAAATCCTTCCACCCCCTCCGCCTCCGCCAACGCCGCCGTTACCGTCGCCTCCAAGCCCGCCACATAATCCGCCGGATTCTGCCGCGCCAAATTGTGGTCCTTCGCATCAACAATGATTCCCTCCTCCCCCGTCGGATAATTGAACACCGAAGTCCCCAACTCCGCCCCCGTCGCCGTATCCACCACCACCGCCCGGCACGAGTTCGTGCCGTAATCAATCCCAACCGTGTAACTCATTTCGACTTCTTTTGCCCCGCCTTCTTCGCCGCCCGCTCCGCCTTCTCCTTCTCACAAGCCGCCCGATACTGCGCCGAAATCTGGCGCGCCCGCTTCTGGTCCTCCTCGTCGTAATCCCAAAAGTCATCAATCACCGCATTGAAAGCAAACTTCGCATCATCCTCTCCCAATTCCGCGCGACGCTTCTTCAGCTCCTCCTTCAATTCCGCGACCACCAAGTCATACTTGGGGTCCCCATACAGGTTATTATCCTCACTCGGGTCCGCTTCCAAATCATACAACTCCCAACCCGGAGGCGTCGTCGGCTCACTCTCTCCCTGCCAACCCGTACCGTAAAAAAAGATCAACTTATACTTCTTCGTCCGCACCGCAATATGCGCCGGATTCCAATGATGCGCCAAATGCATCCAGTAATGATAATACGCCGACTGCTTCCAACCCTCCGGCTCTTCCCCCGTCTCCAAAACCGCCCGAAAACTCCGCCCATCCATCTTCTCGGGCGTCTCCACCCCCGCAAAATCCAACATCGTCGCCGGATAATCAATATTCTCCACAATCGCCTGGCTCCGACCCACTTTCACCGACTTCGGATAACGCACAATAAACGGCATCCTCATCCCCTCTTCATAAGCCCACCGCTTGTCGATGAAGTCATGCTCCCCCAGATAAAACCCCTGGTCTCCCGTATACATGATCACGGTATTGTCGTAGAGACCCTCCTTCTTCAAGTAATCGAAGACCCGCTTCAAGTTGTCATCCACCCCCTTCACACAACGCAAGTAGTGCTTCATGTATTCCTGATAAGCCTGACTCCGCAACGCCTCTTCACTCTGACTCCGATCCAACTTGTCCCGCCACGGCGAAGCATCGATCACAAAGTTCCGAATGTAATGCCGGTCCCCGATCGAAGACGCAAGATACTCCAACAACTCATCATCCACCCCCCGCGTCGCAATCGAACCGTTATTCATCCGATCGTGCAAATTGTGCGGCTCTGGAATCTCCACATCCGCCAAATACGACTCATACCGTGGTGCATAACGAAAGTAATCATGCGGAGCTTTGAAGTGCAGCTTCACAAAAAACGGCTTCTCCGGATCCCGCCGATTCTCAAACCAATCCAACGCAATATCCGTAATCACATCCGTCGAATGCCCCTCCATCGGCACCACCCCTTTGTAATTCTTATACTTTCCCGTAAAGAACCCGCTATACATGTTCTTCTTCTTCAAATCGACCCCCTCAACCCCCTTCTCATAAAACACCGGGTCAAAGTAATCCCCCTGCCCCTCCAACACCTTGTAATAGTCAAACGACTCCGGCCGCGCCTTCAAATGCCACTTCCCGAGCATTGCAGTCTGATACCCCGCCTTCTTCATCTCCTGCGGCAAATAATGCTTCTCCACTGGCAGAGTCTCCGAAAGAGTCGGCACCCCATTCTTCGCACTGCTCTGCCCCGTCATGATCGACGCCCGGCTCGGCGTGCAAATCGCATTCTGACAAAACGCGTTCTCCATCACCATCCCCTCCGCCGCCAACGCGTCCAACGTCGGCGTCGGATTCAAACTCTGCAACCGCCCCCCGTAACACCCCACCGCCTGCGAGGTGTGGTCATCAGACATGATGAACAAAATATTCGGCTTCTCCCCACCAAAGACTCCCACCACCAGACCCAAAAGGCCCCCAGCAACTAAATTCTTCCCAGTATTCAACTTCACGCTCTTGAGTTTATGTCCCCGAAAATACGCAAATTGAACCCAAAAATATCACCTCCTCGCATGGCTCGCCTAAAATGGGCTTTCGACCGCCCCCCAACGGCAAGGAACTCCCCCACAACGAAATATCAACTGATTCCAAGCGACATGCGGAACACATTTTTATGCAGCCAGCTCGCGCTTTTTCACATATAGACGCACGACAACATGAGCGAAAATCCATCTGAAAAAACGGCCACCGTCCCCAAAGAATTCCTCATCCCCTTCATCCTCACCACCTGTTGCTTCTCCCTCTGGGGCTTCGCCAACGACTTCACCAACCCCCTCGTCAAAGTTTTCGAGCAAGTCTTCGTCATCACCACCGGACAAGCCACCCTTCTCCAATTTGCCTTCTACACCGGCTACTTTTGCATGGCCATTCCCGCCGTCCTTTTCATTCGAAAATTCTCCTACAAAGCCGCCATCATGCTCGGACTCGCTTTCTATGCCATTGGCGCATTGATTGCCGTTCCCGCCAGTCTCACCGCCACCTTCGGTCTCTTTATGCTGGCCTCTTACATCATCACCTACGGCCTCGCCTTCCTCGAAACGGCCTGCAACCCCTACATCCTCGCAATGGGCCCCGTAAAGACCGCCACCCAACGCCTCAACCTCGCTCAAGCCTTCAATCCTATTGGCTCCCTCATCGGCATGGCTGTCGCCTCCCAAATCCTCGCCCCAAGCCTCGAAGTCACTAAGATTCGCGAGGAAATCAACAACAAGTCTCCCGAATATGTTCAATACTTGGTCACCAACGAGAACAACCTCCCCGATGGAGCCTCGCTCACCGGTGAAGGAGAAAACAAAGCCGTCAAACTCAAGGACGGCGTAGAAGTCGCCCTTTACGCCGATGGCCTCCCTGACTTCGACAAGGAATCTGGCGCTCTCGATGGAGCTCTTCCTAATGTGATGAAGTCCATCCGCGCGAACGAGCCCGACAAATTTCAAGAAATCCAACAAGCCGACCTCGCCAACGTCCGCGGACCATACGTGACCATCGCGATCATCGTCTTCGTATTCTTCCTCATCTACACCTTTGCCAAAATGCCGGCCCTCCGCGAAGCAGGAACCAAAGACGCCCCCTTCGGCGAAATTTGTGGCCGCATCTTCAAAATTGCCCACTTCCGCGAAGGCGTCTTGGCCCAGCTGTTCTATGTTGGCGCCCAAATCATGTGCTGGACCTTCATCATTCACTACGGAATGGAAGAGGTCGGGCTTAGCCTCTCGGAAGCGCAAGGCTACAACATCGTTGCCATGGTCATCTTCCTCTGTGCCCGCTTCATCTGCACCTTCCTTCTCCGTTTCGTGAGCGCAGGTAAACTCCTCGCCCTCTTCGCTATCGGCGGCATCGTCTTCACTCTGGGCGCAATCTACATCGGCGGCCAGGTCGGCCTCTACTCCCTCGTGATGATTTCCGCCTGCATGTCTCTCATGTTCCCCACCATTTATGGCATTTCTCTCAAGGGTCTCAAAATCGAGGAAGCCAAGCTCGGCTCCGCCTTCCTCATTATGTCCATCGTCGGAGGCGCAGTCCTCACTCAGCTCCAAGGCATCATGATCACCGCCACCGATGTTCGCACCTCGTTCTGGCTTCCCATCATCTGCTTTGTCTACATCGCTATCTTCGGATTCCGCACCTTCTCCATTCACGAAAAGAACGAAGCCCAAGCCTAACCCCACTCACACCAAGGCCCGCTCCACCCGAGCGGGCTTTTTTCATGCCCAACCAAACACAATTATGCTCAAAGGTATCTCACCCCTCCTCTCTCCCGAACTCCTCGCCCAACTCTGCAAAATGGGCCACGGCGAAGAAATCATCCTCGCTGACGCCCACTTCCCCGGCGGATACTACTGCGACAACGTCCTCCGCGCCGACGGCCTCCTCATCCCCGACCTCCTCGACGCCATCCTGCCCCTCTACGAAATCGACTCCTACGACGACCAACCCCTCATCATGATGGACGTCGTCCCTGGCGACACCCTCGACCCCTCCGTCGAAGAATCCTACCTCGTTCCCATCAAAAAACACGCCCCCCAGGCCCCTCCCATCTCCCGCCTTGAACGCTTCGCCTTCTACGACCGCGCCAAACTCGCCTCCGCCGTCCTCATGACCGGCGACACCAAAAAATACGGCAACATCATCCTCAAAAAAGGCGTCACCCCCTGCTAACCCAAGCCAAAAAAAGCGGAAGGCCTCTCAGCCTCCCGCTTCCAAATTCAATCAGCCCTGCAGCTTACTCACCGCCGCTCAAGCTCAACTTGAACACCGTCGCCAAGTCTGCCCCCTCAGGCTTCGTTCCTGGAACCGTCATCGTAAAGGCATTTTCGGTCATCTCAAAGGCCACTTCGCCCTCTGCACCAAGCATGCTCACCGACTCAACAGCCATCCCTTCAGGCATCTCACCTGGCAAGGTCTCCACCGTCACCGTCCCACCTTCACCCGGCCAACCCATCGCAATCACATAAAGCGTCTTGCCATCTTTCGTCCGCGTAAAACGAATGTCCTTCGGCGTGTAAGGATTCTCCTTAATCATATGCGCGCCACGCTTACCCATCTCAAACGATGTCGGGCCTTCCCCAAAAACCGTCCAAGGCCGGGTCTCGTAAATCGATTCTCCGTAAGCCTTCAACCAAGCACCCATTTCCTTGAGCACCGCCTGCTGATTATCCGGAATCGTTCCGTCAGCCTTCGGAGACACATTCAACAAAAGCACCCCGTTCTTACTCACAATATCAATCAGCGAGTGGAACACCTGCCCCACCGGCTTAATCTTCAAACCCTCCGTGTAGCACCAACTCCCCTTACTGATGGTATCATCTGTCAGCCACGAGTAGTCCACCAACTTGTCCAGGCGCCCCTTCTCAAAGTCCTCAATCGCCACTTCTCGCGGAATATCGAGATGCTTACAGACAATCGTCACATCCTTACCCCATTTCCGTGCCTCATTCAGATAATGCGCGTAGGTCTCCGCCTGAATCCGGTCTGGAATCCAATCAAGCCACACATCAAACCAAATCATGTCTGGCTGATACTTGTCGATCACCTCGATAACCTTCCCCTTCCACATGAATTCATACCACGGACCCTCCGGCATGTTTCCGTAAAGCATCTGCAACTTCGGATCATTGGAAGTCGTCGGCATGAAATCAAAGGGCGGGTAATGACTATTCCAATGCAAACGCCCTTCATCCGTGAACATCGTATCCACTGCCGGCAACCACGGGCGCTGCAAATTCCGCGCATGGTGAAAAGTCGTCACCAATTTCATCCCACGCTTCTTCACTTCCTCCGCAATCTCCCCCGTGATGTCCCGCTTCGGCCCCATATCCATAGAGTTCCAAGGCGTAATCTCACTATCCCACATCGCAAAGCCATCATGGTGCTCTGCTACCGGACCTGCGAATCGCGCTCCCGCTTCCTCAAACAGATCAACCCACTCTGCCGCATCAAAGTTCTCTGCTTTGAACATCGGAATGAAATCATGATAACCGAATTCATTCACATCCCCGTAAGTCTCCTTGTGATGCTTATACATCGGATTCCCCTCAAAGTGCATCCAACGCGGATACCACTCGCTGCCGAACGCTGGCACCGAGTAGACTCCCCAGTGAAAATAAATTCCCAACTTCGCGTCTTGGAACCACTCCGGAGCTTCCTCGTGGTCATACAACGAATTCCACGCTGGCTTATAAGGCTGCACCGCCTCGTCGGCCTGAACACCGACACTCAAGGCCCCACAAAGGGCCACCGCACTAGCTGCTTTCAAATCAATCATGATTGCTCGAATATTCGACGACCCCATTCAAGACCCGTCGCCGGGACATGTCGAGGCCCCTCCCTCTACGGCAATTTTCTCCCCGCCCTATCCCCCATTCCACCCCCTTCCAAGCCTCCTAAATTTCTCACTCCCCTGAAATGAAAGGTCGTCCACCACCGTTTTCTCTCCCAAAGTCCGTCCCACGTGAAATTTCAGCGAATTCTCCTTCTCCTGCTCACCCTCGTCTCTCCCGCCCTCTGCGCCTCCCCTCCTCCCAATATCGTCTTCGTGATTACCGACGACCAGGGCTACGGCGACCTCGCCTGCCTCGGAAACCCCATCCTCGAAACTCCTCACCTCGATCAACTCCACTCCGAAAGCTCCCGCCTCACCGACTACCATGTCAGCCCCACCTGCGCCCCCACCCGCGGTGCCCTCATGAGCGCTCACTACACCAATCGCTGCGGACCCTGGCACACCGTCATGGGCCGCTCCTTCCTCTTCGAAGGCGAAAAAACCTTCGGCGACACCTTCTCGGCTCACGGCTACACCACCGGAATGTTCGGCAAGTGGCACCTCGGCGACAACTACCCCTTCCGCCCCGAGGACCGCGGCTTCACCGAAGTCGTCCGCCACGGCGCCGGCGGCGTCGGACAATCACCCGACAACTGGGACAACGCCTACTTCGACGACACCTACTTCCACAACGGCTCCCCAAAAAAATTCTCCGGCTACTGCACCGACGTCTACTTCCGCGAAGCCAAACGCTTCATCAAAGAAAGCATCGCTCATAAGAAACCCTTCCTCGCCTACATCTCTCCCAACGCTCCCCACGGACCCTTCCACTGCCCCGAAAAATACTGGCAACCCTATGTCCCCCTCCTCAAAGACCAACTCGGCAAAAATGCCGAACGCGTTGCCATCTTCTACGGCATGATCGCCAACATCGACGAAAACATCGGCAACCTCCGCTCCTGGCTCACCGAACAAGGCCTCAGCGACAACACCATCTTCATCTTCACCACCGACAACGGCACCGCCTCCGGCGAAAAAATCTTCAACAGCGGTATGAAGGGCAAAAAGGGAAGCGCCTACGACGGTGGACACCGCGTTCCCTTCTTTATCCACTGGCCAAATGGCGGTCTCACCAAAGGCACCGACATCCCCCAACTCACCGCCCACATCGACATCCTCCCAACCCTCCTCGACCTCTCCGGACTCCCTCCCCTCGAAGACTCCTACCAGCCCGACGGCCTCTCCCTCGCCCCCCTCCTCAAAAACCCCGAAATCCCCTGGCAAGACCGTACCATCATCACCGACTCCCAGCGCGTCCGGGACCCCATCAAATGGCGCCAAAGCTCCACCATGACCCAACGCTGGCGCCTCATCAACGGGGAAGAACTTTACGACATCACCGCCGACCCCGGCCAAACACAAAACATCGCCGCCAAACATCCTGCCGTCGTAAAAAAACTCCGCGCCGATTACGACGCCTGGTGGGCTGATATCTCCCCCGTCTTCTCCACCGACGCTCGCGTCATCATCGGCACCCAAAACGAAAACCCCATCCACCTCACCAGCCACGACTGGCTCACCAACGACCGCACCGTTCCTTGGAACCAACAGCAAATCCGCGCCGGCCAAGAAGGAACCGGCAAATGGGCTCTTCGCGTCGCCGAAGCCGGAAAATACCGCATCACCCTTCGCCGCTGGCCTGCCCAAAGCGGTGCCAATATCACCGCCAGCATCCCCGCGGGTGCTCCCGTCCCCGGACTCATCGCCTTCCGCGAAGAACCCGGCAAAGCCATCCCCGCCAAGTCCGTTACCATCGAAGTCGCCAATTTCTCTGCTCAAAAACCCGTCACCGCCGACGATTCCGGCATCACCTTCGACGTCGACCTCCCGGCCGGCGACACCTATCTCACCGGCACCTTCATCAGAGAAGACGGCACCAAAATCGGCACTTACTACGTCGAAATCGAAAAGCTCTGAGCCTCCCCCCGAATTCGCACGCCAGAAATGGCGCAAATACATTCCTAATTCGGGCAAAGATTCAAAAAATCATTCGCCTTCCAACAATTTTAGATTCTTATTCCGTGCGTGAACCTCTCGGACCTCATCGCTCTCCGCAAACCCGGCCGCAAAATCGAAGGCCACGCCGCCATCCTCCTCCCTTTCGAAGCTGACGGCTCCATCGCCGAAAAAGCCTACAAAGACGCCCTCCTCCGCACCCATGACGCCGGCCTCGGCTGCGCCGTCAACATGGACACCGGTTACGCCAACTACCTCACCCCCGACGAGCGCGCCACCATGCTCCGCTGGGCCCAAGACACCCTCCCCGACGGCTACATCGCCGGCGTCTTCGTCGAAGGCCTCGAAGGCGACCTCACCGACCTCTACCTCACCCAAATGCGTCAAATCGCCGACCACGGCGGCACCCCCATCCTCTTCCAAACCACCCGCTTCCACGACTGGTCTCCCCAACAAATCATCGACCTCTACGCCACCATCTGCCAACCCTTCGACGCCGCCTACGGCTTCGAACTCGGCCGCATGTTCGCCCCCAACGGCATGATCTACGACGAAGAAACCATCCGCGGCCTCATCCAAATCCCTGCCCTCAAAGGCATCAAACACTCCTCCCTCGACCGCCTTCAGGAAATCGAACGCCTCAAAATTCGCGATCAACTTCGTCCCGATTTCAAAATCTTCACCGGCAACGACCTCGGCATCGACATGATCGAATACGGCTCCGACTACCTCCTCGGACTCGCCGCCTTCTGCCCCGAAAAATTCGCCCAACGCGACCACTACTGGGAAACCAGTAACCCCGCCTACTACGAACTCAACGACGCCCTCCAGTACCTCGGCAACATTGCCTTCCGCGCCCCTGTCCCCGCCTACAAACACTCCTGCGCCGTCTTCCAACACCGCCTCAACCGCATCCCCACGCCCCCCCC
>JBCCZX010000035.1:0-19947 GCA_039186735.1 Verrucomicrobiota bacterium
CCCCCCCCGGGGCCAACCGCGCGGGGTGCCGCGGGGGCCCGCGGGGCCGGGGCTCATGCTCTTTCGGGCACGGGGGGGTCCTGGAGGAGTTCCTGGGGGGTCCAGAATTGGACGCGTTGGCGGTATGCTTCGCGGACTTTATTGACTTGGTCGACGGTGATGGGGGAAGCGAGGTTGCCCCAGCTGTTGCGGACGTAGGTGAGGACGGCGGCGATTTCGGTGTCGCCTAGCATGGGGCCGAGGGCGGTCATGGGAGGCATGCCTTCGGCGGTTTTGTAGGTCTTACCAGCGACTTCGATATCGCCGTAGAGGCCGTGGAGAACGATCTTGATGAGGCGTTCCTTGTCGTGGTCGGTTTCGCCGGTGACCCATTCGCTGTTGACGAGAGGAGGCCAGGTGTTGCCTTGGCCCATGCCGTTGTCCTGGTGGCAGTATTTGCAGGAGCCGGGTTTGTTGTAGACATCGAAGCCGAGGCGGTAGGCGTTTTTGAAACGGCGGGCTTCGGTGGGTCCCATGTTGCCGTCGGCGTCGCGGGTGAGGTAGGGGGTGACCTTTCTTTTGGTGGTGGGAAGTTTTCGGGAGAGAAGAAGATTGGGGTCGATAGTGAGATTCCAGTCGCGGGAGGAGAGGGCGGCTTCGATTTCGTCTTTGAGGAAGAGGACGGCGCAGTTGAGGGAGTTGTTGAGCCACTTTTCGGTGGGGTGGGAGGCGACGGTGAGGAGGATTTCGGCTGCTGGCTTGCCGCCAAGCCAGGTGGCTGCGGAGAGGGCTTCGAGCCGGACGCGGGGGTGGGCGTCGTTGGCGGCACGGAGAAGAAGGGTGGCAGGGGAGTCGAGGAGGTGGAGGCTGTGTCGAACGACGCGCACGGCAGCGGAGCGAATGCGATGGTCATCGATGGTGAGGCATTGTTCGAGGAGGTCAGGGTCGGGTTGGTTTTGGCCCCAGGTTGCCCACAGGGATTCGAGGAGGAGGCGAGGGTCGGAGTGGTTTTCGGCTGCGAATTGTTTGGCGGCGGCGAGGACTTGTCTTTTGTCACGACCGCGGAGTTCGAGTTGGGAACGCTTGCGGGCGTTCATCTCCGGGAGTTTGAGGTTTTCGAAGAGTTGGGTGAGAGAAGCCTTCGCTACGGTGGGTGGGGTTACGAGAGGGCGCTCGGGGTAAGTGATGCGGTAGATGCGACCGTATTTGCCGATGCGGAGGGGGTCGCGGGCGCTGTGTTGCATGTGGCCGATGAGGGTGTTGTGCCAGTCGATGAAGTAGAGGGAGCCGTCGGGGGCGATTTCGAGGTCGCAGGGGCGGAAGTTTCCGTCGGAGGATTCGATCAGGTTTTGGTGCCAGCCGGCTTTGATTTCAGGTCCGTCTTCGACGGGCTTGAGTTGTTTGATGCCGCGGAAGGCGATGGTGTTGGCGTAGATGTAGTCGCCTTGATCCTTGTCGGGAAAGTGACGGGAGGAGATGAATTCGGAGCCGGAAGAGGGACGGGCGTGGTGGTCGAAATTGTATTTGCTGACGTCGGGTATTTCGGCAGCGTGGGGCATTTTGACGGAGTAGCCGAGCATCCAGTGGTGGCGACCGCCGGAGGCGTCGTTGATGACGTTTTGGCCGAAGGCGTCGTGGGCAATGCCCCAGGGGTTGGAGATATCGCGCTGGAGGACGCGCTCGACTCTCCAGGAGTGGGGGTCGAAGCGCCAGGCGCCGCCGTCGGTCATGCGTTGGGGGCCGTAGGGGGTTTCGACCTGGGAGTGGAGGAAGCGGCCTTCACCGATGAAGAGTCCACCGCCGTGGTCGACATCGAAGGAGGAGATCATGTGATGGGTGTCGAGGGAGTCGAAGCCATCGAGGAGGACTTCGCGATGGTCGGATTTGTCGTCGCCGTCGGTGTCGTAGTGAATGGTGAGGTAGGGGGCTTCGGCGAGATAGACGCCGCCGTCGGAAGCGAAGTCGAATCCGGTGGGGAGGTGGAGGTTGTCGGCGAAGATGGTTTCTTTGTCGGCGCGTCCGTCGCCGTTGGTGTCTTCGTAGATCATCAGTTTATCCGCAGGGAGGGGGCCGCCGGGGACGTAGTGGGGGTAGCTTGGCATGGTGGCGACCCAGAGGCGGCCTTTGTTATCGAAACGCATTTGGACGGGGTTGCCGAGGTTGGGGAATTCGACTTCGGAGGCGAAGAGTTCGACTTGGTAGCCGTCGGGAATAATGAATTTGGAGAGGGCGTCTTTGGGGGAGAGGAATTCGGGGGAGCCGTTTTTGAAGTTGTCGGCATTGAAGTTGGTTTGAACCTGGCTGAGGGGGCGGGTTTTGGAGTCGTCGACTTTGACGGAGTTGGATTTTCCTTGAGCGATGGCCCAGATGTTCTGGTCGCGGAGGACGGTCATCTGGCGGATTTTTTCGATTTCCTCGGGATAGTTGAAGTTGCCGTAGGGGGACCAACGGTTGCCGTAGGCGTGGACGCCATTGAGCATTCGATAATCGTTGCGCCAGTACCAGGTTTTGTTGTGGATGGCTTGTTGGAGCAGTTTGCTGCTTTGGTCGAGAGAGACGGATTTGGCGAAGAGGGTTTTGAAGAGGAGGGGGGCGAGTTGGCGGTAGCCTTTTTGGGACAGGTGGACGCCATTGATGGTGAGTTGGCCGGGTTGGGATTCGAACCAATTGGCGGTGGGTTGGAAGAGGTCCAGGAGGGCGACTTGTTTTGTCTTTGCGACCGAGCGAACGGCGTCGGCGTAGTGGGAGAGGATTTCGTTGCGGGTGATGGTGTCGGGGAGATTGAAGTCGGGGTGGGGGTCGGTGGCAATGGGGGTGGCGAGGACGAGTCGTGGGGAGGTGCCTTTGTGGTTGTAGGATTGGGAGAGAGTGTGGTCGACGAAGGCAGCGAGCTCGGCGTGAAAGTTTGCTACGCCGTCGAGGCCATCGAAGGATTCGTTGAAGCCGAAGAAGGCGACGATGGTGTCGGCTTCGAGAATGGTGAGCCAGTCATCGGGTTTTGGGTAATGGCCTTTGCCGTAGTGTTTGCGGATTTCGGGGCGGAATTTTTTTGCGTTGGGGAAGGCCCAGGGGTCGGGGCTGGCGGCGCTGGGGCGAAAGGCGGGGGTGTGGCCAGGTTTGCCCATGTTCCGGAAGGTGATGTTTTTATCGGGGAAGTTTTGGTGGAGGAGTGTTTCGAAGAAACCGTGGAGTTGCATGCGCTCGGCGAGGCTGTTGCCGAGGAAGACGATGGTTTCGCCTTTTTCAGGAGTGACAGGGAGGGTGGTGGGGGTGTTTTTTTTGGCGGGGAGAGGTTGGAGATAGACGGGGCGTTTGCGGTTTTTTTGTTGGTCTTCGATGCTGGTGAGAGTGGTTTTGACGTTGAGGGTGCTGGTCTTGGGAGCGGCTGCTTTTTTCTTGGGAGCTTCTTTTGGTGGTCTTTTTTGGAAGAGAACTTCGAGTTTTGGTCCAGTTTGAGGGGACGCGCCGTAGTTGTAGTCGGTGGGGAAGCGGTTGAGTTCCTTGAAGTAGTTTTTTTTGCGGATGAAACTGAAGGCGGAGGGTTCGAAGGGGTCGATGTAGGAGACGTCCGCTTTGGCGGGGACTTCGAGTCCGGTTTGGAAGAAGGCCGCGTTGATGAGGAGTCGGCGGAGGTTTTCGTCGTCGAAGTCGGAGGAGGCTCCCATGGTGGTGGTGAAGCAGGTGCCGGGCTTGCCGTCGGGGGTTTTGTAGGTGCGGAGCCAGGCGATGGGTTGGGGGATTTTGTCTTCTAACACTTTGGAGTCAGGAAGGAGCGTTTCGGTGACGAGGCCGTCGAGGAGGATGGTGGCGTTGTCGTCGTTGACGTTCTCGGGCTTGACGCCGTAGACATCGGATTCGGCGAAGATGCTGCCGACGCTGCGAAGGATGGGGTGGTTGGAAGCGGCTTTGTTCCGCGGTTTGGTGCGTGCTCCCTCGACCTTGTGTTTGCCGTAGTGGCCTGACCAGCCGTCGCCGACGATGAGGGGTCCGAAGTTGTTCCAATTGATATTGCCGGTGGTTTGTTTGGTTTTGAAGGCGTGGGTGGCGGTGCGGAAGGCGATGACGGGTTTGCCGGCGTTGAGGTAGTTGGCGAAGGGTTGCAGTTGCTCATCGGGGAGGTCGCGGAAGCGGGAGCCAATGATGACGAGGTCGGCTTTGGCGATGGCTTCCATGCCGCCGATGTTTTTCTGGTAGTTGATATCGATGAAATTGCCGTCGGGGTTGAGGGCGAAGAGAACCGTGGATTTGAAGCCGAAGCGTTTGCTGAGGATTTTGGCAAGCATGGGACCGGTTTCCTCGGAGCGATATTCTTCGTCGCCGGTGATGAAGACGACATGCTTGTTTTTGCCGGGGAGATCGGGGTTGCCATGGAAGCGGAGCGTTTGAGTCCAGTCGGCAGGCAGGAGGGCGGCGGTGGCCAGAAGGAGAAGGAAGATGAGGTTTTGTTGCATTGAGAAGCGGCTATTTTTTGCGGAAGTCCGGCTGCGATAGAACGTTATTCTGCGCCAGATGTTTCAAAATGGGTTAAATTACGGACTTCATGGGTGCTTGCAGAAAATAAAAGCGATGAAGGTTTTGCCGAGGCGGGAGGTATATGAGAGCAAGTGGGAGTGTCTTGGAAATTACACAATGCGATGTGGCCCGGGCTTGTCGGGAAGGAAGAGGGAACGGCTGAGCCGCCGATTTCGTTGGAACGGATGCTGCGGCTGACGGCAGGGAGTGAAGTGGGGGGGCGGAAGTATGATGGAGTGGACTTGTTTTTGTATTTTCCCCATCTCGATATCGATGCTTCGGAAGACGAGGTGAAGCGGCTAGCAGATGGGATTGCGGAGAAGGGGTTTTCGGTGGGGACGGTGGTGGCACCGATTTGGAAGGATACGGGTGGGGGCAGTGCGATGGGGAGTGTGAAGGAACGGGGGGCGTTTGTGGAGGCGGTGCGGAAGGGGTGTCGGTATGCGCAGATTTTGCGGGAACACGGGGTGCGGAGTTACGGGAATATTCGGATTGATTCGGCGACCGGGGTGGGGGATTGGGCGAAGGATCCGGCGGGGAATACGAAGTTGATTGCGGAGACGTTTCGGGAGGCGGCGAAGATTGCGGAGGAGCATGACGAGGTGTTGGTGGCGGAGGGGGAGATTTGTTGGGGTGGGATGCACTCTTGGAAGGATAACCTCGACTTGTTAGAAGAAGTGGGGATGCCGGGGCGGGTGGGTTTTCAGGCGGACCTGGCACATACGTATTTGTTCCTGCTGGGATATAATGCGGAGGAACACCGCTTGTTGGCGGAGGGGTATTCGGAGGAGGAGTTTGACGAGGCTTATGCAAGGATGACGGGTGCGTTGCGTTCGTGGACTTATGATTTTCATGTGGCGCAGAATGACGGGTCGGTGCATGGGACAGGTTCGCATGACAAGACTGGGCGGCATTGTCCGGCGAATGATCCGAAGGGGAAGTTGGATATCGTGAAGTGTTCGCGAGCGTGGTTGTTGGATGAGGAAGGGAAGCCGAGGCCGGAGATTGGGCACTTGTGTTGGGATGGGTGTATGTTTTCAAACGAGACCTTGGAGACAGAGGCCACTTGGGATGAGATTTTGGCGGTGATGGTAGAAGTTGATCAGCAACTGGGATGAAAATTGGAATCAATACGCATTTGTGGGCGACACACATTACGAAGGAACACTTCGGGGTGATCGAAGAGTTGAAGGAGATCGGTTACGATGGCATCGAGGTGTTTTTGGAGAGCCCGGAGCGGGGAAGTTATGAGGAAGTGGGGGCTTTTGCGAAGTCGTTGGGGATGGATGTGAATGGGTGTTTGGGGGTGGGTCCGGAGCAGGACCCGATTTCGCCAGATGCGGTTGTGCGGAAGGCGGCTTTGGATAAGTTGAAGGAGGCGATCGACAACATTGCGGCGGCAGGGGGGAGTTACATTTGTGGGCCGTTTCATTCGGCGTTTGCGAATTTTTCGAGAGCGGAGCCGCTGCAGGAGGAGTATGAGCGCTCGGCGGAGGTGCTGAGAGAGGCGGGGGAGTATGCGAAAGGGGCAGGGATCGTGCTCACGCCGGAATCGTTGAACCGCTTTGAGTGTTATTTGTGTAACACGATGGAGCAGTTGAAGAAGTTGGTGGACCTGGTGGATCATCCGAATGTGCGCGGGATGTGGGATTCCCATCATGCGAATATTGAGGAGAAGTCGTTTGCGGGCTCGATTGAGACGATTGCGCCGGTTTTGGCACATGTGCATATCAGTGAGAATGACCGGGGCACGCCGGGGAGCGGACATGTGGATTTTGAAGAGACTTTCGGGACGTTAGC
Source organism: Verrucomicrobiota bacterium (assembly GCA_039186735.1). Lineage (GTDB taxonomy): Bacteria > Verrucomicrobiota > Verrucomicrobiia > Verrucomicrobiales > Akkermansiaceae > Roseibacillus. The sequence goes on from JBCCZX010000035.1 coordinate 6,292, forward strand.
GAAAGTGGGCTATGATGGGTATTATGTGATTGAGGCATTTTCGCGGGATAGCGTGGATTTTGCGAATGCGATCAATGTGTGGCGGAACTACAATCCGCGGATGGAGATTTGCCGGGACGGGTACGCGTTTGTGAAAGAGATGTTGGAAAGGTATTCGGGATGAAGATGAAGTTTGGGAATGAGTGTTACACCTGGTTTATGAAGGAATCGGGTGCGTTTTGGGAGGGAAAGCTGGACCACATGATTGCGGTGACGGCGCGGGCAGGGATGGCGGGAATCGAACCGATTTGGGGTTGGATGGGGGACTTGAGCGATCCGGTGAAGTTGAAGGATTGTTTGCAGGAGCATGGGATCGATTTGGCGGCGATTGCATTTGTGCAGGATTGGAATGGTCCGGTGGAAACGGAGGAGGAGAAGGCTGCGGCGGGGGAAGCGATTGCGCTTTTGAAGGAATTTCCGGGGGCGATGTTGTGCACGGTGCAGATGCCGACGGGTCGGCATGATTTGGAGGAGCGGCGCTTGAACCTGGTGGCGAATGTGAATGAGGTTTCGCGGCGGGCGACAGAAGCGGGTATTCCTTGTACGTTTCATCCGAATTCGCCAGAGACCTCGACAAACCGGACGGAAGAGGATTACGAGGTGATTTTGAATGGTTTGGATGCGTCGGTGACGGGGTGGACGCCGGACGTGGGGCACATCATCAACGGGGGGATGGACCCGCTGGGGAAGATGAAGGAATTTTCTTCGCTCATTAACCATGTGCACTACAAGGATTGGGACGGGGAGCCGGAGTTTGCGCTGATGGGGCAGGGGAAGGTGGATTTGGTGGGGGTGACGAAGTGGCTGGCGGAGCAGGATTATGAGGGTTGGGTGATTTGTGAGGACGAGGCGCCGCAAGCGGTGGATGACCCTGACGGGGTGACTTTGCATGATGGAAAATGGATTCGGGAGGCCTTGATTCCTGCAGTAGAAGGAGAGTGATTATGCCGACAGTTGAGACGAATGGAATTACCATGAATTACGAGGTTCACGGCGAAGGTGAACCGGTAGTGTTGATTATGGGGATTACGGCTTCGAATGAGGTTTGGGAGGTGCATCGGGAGGAGTGGCAGAAGCACTTTATGTGTATTTGTCCGGATAACCGCGGGGTGGGTTTGAGCGACAAGCCGGAGGGGGAGTATCGTAGTGAGATGATGGCGGATGATGTGGCGGGGTTGATGGAAGCGATTGGGGTGGAGAAGGCCCATTTTGTGGGGTGTTCGATGGGGAGTATCGTGAGCCAGCAAATGGCGTTGCGGTATCCGGAGAAGGTGAAGAGTTTGGTTTTGATGTGTCCGTGGGCGCGGTGTGATCGTTATGCGAAGTCGATTTTTGCGCACATGGTCCAGATTAAGGAGAATCTTTCGGCGGATGCGTTCATGGAGTATATCCAGTTGTTGATTTTCGATAAGACGAGCTGGGATGCGGATGAGTTTTTTGAGGGTTTGTTAGAGGGGAGGAAGGATGCATTGGGGAATGAGAATCCGCAGCCTTTGCATGGCTTGAAGGGGCAGGCGGCGGCTTGTGTGAATCATGATGTCTTTGCGCAGTTGAAGGGGATTGAACAAAGGACCTTGGTGATTGGGGGGGAGAACGATATTTTTACGCCGCGTTGGATGGAGGAGGAGATTCATGGGGAGCTTCCGAATAGCGAGCTGTTCCTTTATCCGGACGCAGGGCATGGGTTCCACTTTGAGAACGTGGACGATTTTAACCATCGGGTTCAGCAATTTATTCAAGAGCAGAGCTAGGTTTTTGGGGATTGGCTTGATTGGGAGCCGGTTGGGTGATTTGGAATTTGGTGAATTGGAATGATTCTAATTCGTCAAGTGTTCCAGTCGGTCTACGAAGCTAAACTTGACGGGATGAGAGACTTTCTTAATTTCTTACGAACTTGTGGCTAGCGAAGTGAATCAACAGGTGATCGCAGACCGGCTTGCGATTTCGCGGGCAACGGTTTCGAGATGTTTCACGGGGCATGCTGGAATCAGTCCGGTGACTCGGGCGAAGGTGTTTCAGTTGGCGGCTGAGCTGGGGTATACGCATATGGAGTCGCGGACACCTTCGGCACAGAAGCAGAAGGAAGAGCATCGGTTTTCGGTTCTGATTTGCTCGGATAAAGAAGAGTATCTCCATGGAGGATACGAGAGTCCGGGAGAACAGATTTTGGCGGGGGTTTCGGAGTTTGCGATGACGAACCGGGTGCGAGTGGATGTGAATATGATTCCACCTTCAGCAGAGGATTTGAAGCATCCGTCCTTTGAGGCGGTCGAGGGTCTTTCGAAGAGGAAGAATGTAGGGGTTTTGCTGATTTATCCTTTTGCTGAGAAAGTGATCGAGCAGTTGCTGTTGAAGTTTCCGGTTGTTTCCTTGGTGGATCAGAGTGAGCACACGTCGATGGATTGTGTGGATGTGGATCACTACATGGGGATTTCAACGGTGATTGACCACTTGTATGCGGCGGGACATCGGCACATTGGATTTTATACAAAGGCCTACAAGGTTGAAGCGAGTTGGTCGTATCGACGTTATAGTGCGTTTATGGAAAAAATGGCGCGCTTGCGGTTGAGGGTCGCGCAGCAGAAGGATATCATTGGGATGTTCCCACGTGAAGTGGGTACGGTAGAGGAAAGCATTGAGAAGGCGGTTCGTCGGACAAAAGAAGGAGGAGTGACGGCCTGGGTTTGTGCGGCGGATCACCAAGCGTATGATCTGGTAGAGGGCTTTCGAGCGCACGGGTTGAGGGTGCCCCGAGATGTTTCGGTGACGGGTTTTGATGGGATTAAGAACGAGTCTTCTTTGCCGACGTTGACAACAGTGAAGATTCCGTTTCGAGAGATCGGGATGACGGGAGCCGAGCGTTTGGCTTCGCGGTTGCGGAAACGCTTTCGGGAGAAGCGTCACGTTTATATTTCCGGGAACTTGCTGGAAGGAAAGACGGTGAAGACGCTGGAGAAGGACGCGGATTAGGTTGGGATTTCGTCGTTTTTGCGGCGTTCGGCGAGGTCGACAGAGATTTCTTCGACTTTTTGATCGGAGAGATTGTACCAGAAGAGAACGATTCCGTTAGCAATTGCGAGGAAGCCTGGAAGCACGCAGGCGATTATATGAAAACTCTTGATGATTTCTTCGGTTGGAGGGACTTCGGGGTTGAATCCAATTCCGCCGAGCACCCAGCCGCAAGTTGCGCCGCCGATACTGATTCCGACCTTTTGAGCAAACATGGCGGCTGAAAAAGCCAATCCGGTGACTCGACGTCCTGATTTCCATTCGTTGTATTCGGCGACGTCGGTGTAAATGGCCCAGACAAGAGCTGGTGTTGGTCCGGCTATGAAGTTTCCGACTAGGTTGACAAGGACGAGGGTGAGGTAGCCATCTTGAGGAATGAGAAAGATGGATAGAACGGTGAGTCCGTTCAGGAGAGTAAGAACGATGAGGCTGTTTCGTTTGCCATAGCGTTTGCTCAAAATGGGGGTGAGAAACACTGCGGCAATGAAAGCGAGAGAGCCGGTGGTCTGAACGAAGCTGATTTTGTCCATCCAGAGGAAGAATTTCTCATCTCCGACTCCGAAGTAGTATTTGAGATGTTGAGGGGTGATGGTCCATCGGACAGCAGCTGCCGAAAGAGTGAGGATTGCGGCGAGGACCATTACTATCCAAGGCCGGTTGTGGAGAAGTGAACTGAAGTCGCGCCAGAAGTTTGGATCTTTATTGAGCTGAGGTTTGATGCGCTCTTTTGTGGAGAGGAAGGTCCCGAGGAACATCAGAGTTGCCAAGATGGCCATGAGGGCCATTGCCCTTGGGAAGCCTATTCCTTGGTCGCCACCTCCCAGCCAAAGTACGAGGGGTAAGAAGGCGGTTGAAATAATCAGTTGGCCGGAGAAGGCTCCAACGAAGCGATAGGTTGCCAGTTTAGTACGTTCTTCTGATTTTGGGGACATTACGCCCATCAATGCAGAATAGGGAACGTTAATGGCGGTATAGACCGACATCAGCGCGATGTAGGTGATGTAGGCGTAGATGACTTTACCTGTTAGGGTGAAGCCAGGGTTTGCGAAGGTGAGGTAACCACAAATACCGAATGGGATAGCCAGCCAGAGGAGGTAGGGGCGGTAGGTTCCGAATTTGGTACGAGTGCGGTCTGAAAGAGCGCCCATCAAGGGATCAGTGATTGCGTCCCAGAGTCGAGGAACGAGGAGAAGAGTGCCAACGGTCGCTGGGGGAATTTTGCATATTTCGGTATAGTAGTAGAAGATCCAAGCGTTGACTCCGAAGAAGAAGATGTTGGAAGCCGTGTCACCTAGGCCATATCCCATCTTCTCCTTTCTGGAGAGGCGGTCTGTTTCGGAATTCATAGGTTTGGGTTTTGACTGGCTTAAGCGATGAGCCAGTTCTGGGGCACTTGGACGATGATCTTGGTGATCTTGCCGGAGTGGTCGAGGATGTTTCTTGTGGTGTCGCGGTCGAGTGCGGCATCGGGGAACTCTTTGGAGCTGCCGTCGGCGAATTCGACTTGAGCGGAAGCGGTGTTGCTGTCGGTGATGCGCTGGTAATGGATGGGAATTTGGGCGAGCGTGTAGGAGAGGGTGTTCTCGGGGCAGTCATCGTTGCCATTGAACTCGGCGTTGCGAAGGAGGTGGGGGCGGAAGGAGAGTTTGCCGCCGGAGAATTTGACTCCGAGTTCGCTGAAGCGGGCGAGGATGCCTTCTTTGACCTGACCGGTTAGGCCGGGCTGTTGAGCTCCTGCGTGACCGGGGCTGTGGGAGTAGGGTTCGGAGGGGAAGGCGCCGTAGCTCTGCGGGGTTTGGCGGAATCCGAGCCCGCTCTGGACGGTGTAGTAGCTGGAGGCGAGGCGGGTGAAGAGGGTTTGGTCTTCGTTAGCAGCGGCGAGGGCGGACTCCTGGGCAGCGACCATGAGTTTGGAGACCATGTGCCAGTAGACACAGCCGAGGCCTTCGTAGCTGAACATGGTGCCGCTTCGTCCGGTGAAGGATTGATGTTGGAAAGTGGTTTCGTAGAGGTCTTCGATTTTGGATCGGTCTTGTTTGAGGAGTTGTCCGAGTTCGGAGTCGTCGATGAGTATGTCGAGTTGATCGCTGAGGGCGTAAGCGTTGGTGAGATTGGACTGGAAGCGCAAGAGGCCGGAAGGGTCTTGAACGAGGAGGTCCCCGTTGTTCTCGGCGCTCATGTGTTGGAGGCTGGGGATGTCTGAAATCTGGTCGGGGGAGACGCGATTTTTTTCAAGGAAAGTCGGGAGATCGTGGTCGGGGTAGAGCAGGAAGGTGGGGTGGCGTTGGGAGCGGAGTGCGCTGTTGGCCATGGTTTCGAGAAGGTCGGCCGCTTCCGTGGTGGAGAGGAGTCCGGAACTGAGGATGGCGACTTGGCCTTCGAGCATGATGGTGAGATGGCGAATACCGAAGGTTTCGGCTTCGGCTTCAATCTCCATGACGTTGTAGGCGTGCCAGAGCCCGTCTTCCCGTTTGTTGATGCGCAGTGTGGCTTCGATTGCTCCTTGGGCGTTGGAGAGAAACTGCTGGATGGCAGAGCGGTCAAGGGAACGGCCTTGTCCGAATTCACCGCGATAAACCTTGGTGCGGTAGTGTTCAGCTGCGAGACCGGTTGCTTTGGCGAGCGAGAAGCGCTCAGCATTTGAGAGCGTGCCGGGCTTTTTCCAACGATCATCAGCGAAGAGGTCGGAGAGCGTTTCGATGAACTCGGCGAAAGTGGAGCCGAGGGTGAGCGAGTCTTCGGTCGAGTTGTTGAGAAGCTTTCTGAGGAAGTTCAGGTAGCGGTTCAGGTAGGCGGTGGTGACGACGGAGAGGCCATTCCCGGCGAGGGCGTTGTTGGCGTCGTTCCATTCAGGGCGCTGGGTATTCATCCAGACGCCGCCACCGGGGATGAGGTTGGCGAGCTTGGCTGCTGCGGGGATGAGAAGTTTTTCGAGGAGAGTGCTGCGAACAGGGTTGTTGCCGGAATCGCGAAGAAGCAGGCCATCACCGCCGATCTCTTTCTTGAGGTCCATGAGGGCGTCGTGGCGGTCCCAGTTGAAGACGACGGTGTCGCGGGGGTCGGCGAGGGTGTCTTGCCAAGACTTCAGACGGTAGGGGACATCGACGGAGACGTGGCTGGGTGTGTTGAGTTGTTCGGAAAGGTTCTCGGGGTGGAACTTGGTTTCATGTTCGAGGAGTTTGAGGAGATAGATGATTTGGTGGTCTCCCCAGTATCCGATGGAGGCCCAGGGGTCTTCGGGGTCGGGGGCTTCCCAGTCGACGCCGTTTGAGGTGATGCGGTAGGGGTTGTAGCCGTCGATGGTGGAGGCGTTGAGGAACTTGGCGATGAAGCCTGAGAGGTAGGCGGGGTGGCTCATGGCGAGTGCTTCCCAGTTTTGGAAAATGTCGCGCCAGTTTCCTTCGAAGTGGTGGGCGCCTTCTCCGCGCTTGCCGGGTTGGCGGATGAAGAAGCGGTTCCAGGGGCGGCTGGGGTCGCCGTGGCGGCGGCTCATGACGAGGGGGAGGTGTTCGCGAGTGAGGCGGAGAAGGTCGGGGTCGCCGAGGGTTTCGACTTTGGCGAGCAAGTCTTGATAAGTGATTTCTTCGGGGAGGGCTTGGAGAAGAGCGCGATGGTTTTCGTAGAGAGGGCGATTGTGGTTTTGGAGATAGGTGAGGAAGGGTTTCCGGCAGAGTTGGTAGCCGCTTTCGGGAACTCCTCCGCGCATGATGTTGGAGAGGGTATTTTGGAAGTGGTAGAGAGAGACGTCGCGGTCAGCGGTTTTTTGGAAGCCGTCAGATGAGGCAACGCGTTCGATGAGGAGCTGGCGGCCTTTCTCGATATCGGCTTCGACTTCGGCGAAGAGTTGGTCGGGGTCGGCCAAGCTTTCATTGAGGGAGCTGACCTGAGCCTGGGTTTGTTCGATTTCGGCGATGAAGTGCCATTCGCGAGATTCGCCAGGGGCGAGGGTCCATTCGCGTGCGGCGATGAGGGCGCCGCGCTTGCCACGACCGACATTTTTCGGAGTGGGGGCGGTGCCACGCAGAAACTGTTCGGCGTCGCGACGGCTGAGATAGGTGGTCCCCTGGTCGAGGCCGTGAGTCCAGACGGTTGTTGCGCGGAGGCATTCGAGGGGGATGGCTTCGTCGGTGATGCCGGCTGCGAGGCGATGAACGAGGAGCTGGCCATTGTGCTCAAGCTCGCTGATTTTGTAGGCATCGGTGAGGCAGGAGTAGAAGAGTTGCATGCGGCTGTCGACGTTGGCGGGGAGGATGTTGTCGAGGCCATCGACGATGCGGAAGGAGACTGCCTGATTGGAGTTGTTGGTGAGGCGCGCGGAGCGGACGAAGCCGAATTGGTCGGAGAAGCGCCAGCGGTAGGTCATCTGAAGGCCGAGCTTCAGGTGGGTCTCGTCGAAGACGACTTCGTCTGCGGTGGGGCTTTTGAGAATGCGTCGGTGAATGGGTTCCACGTTCGCGATGGAGGGTTGGAAAGGGGTCCAAAGGGTGTTGTCGGAGACGATGGCGGTCCAAGCACCGGTGGTGTTCCAGTTGTCGATGATTTTATCGACTGTGTAGTAGGGGAAGAGGGCTTTTTCGGAAGACTCGCGTCCGGCAGTGAGAGCGCCGTCACTGCTGCAAAAGAGCCAGTGGTTTCCGGAGCTGACGATTTGGAGGAAGAAGGGTTCGAAGTTTTCGGAATGATCGATGCAGACGTAGTCTTTGCCAGCGTCCTTAACCCAGAGATTCGCTGCAGCGATGGCTCTCTCGGACTGGCAGGGTTTCGTGGAGGTCAATTCGGCTAATTGAATAGAGGTCATTGTGTGGTGGAGCGACGTGTTGCGAGTCGGTCAGGCAAACAGGAATTGGGAGATAAGTTGCATAAGTTGCACAAAATTACAATTAGGAATTCGAAATTTGGCGGATTCCCTTATTTGAATAATTCTTGTTAGAAATTTAATTACAAGTAACTGATTACCAGTGTCTTTTAGGATTTGGTAAAGAGTTTGAAATTGAGGAGTATTTCGTATTCGGCCGCGTTATTGGGAAGTTGTGACTGTGCCGGGTTGGGCACGCATGGTGTGGCCATCGGAGAAGGTGACGGGGATCTCGGCGTTGCTGAAGTTGAAGGCGGCGTAGGTTTTTTTGCCGTTCTTGTTGTAGACATTGACGAAGGGGTGGTCGGAGGTGACGGAGGCATCGTTGCGTCCGAGGGTGTTGAGGGTGTTCGTCCAGTGATACATGAAGGCAAGGGTGTTTCCGCCTTCGAGTTTGCAGTCCGGGTTTTCGTCGAGGTAATTGGCGGCCATTTCGGGGTCTTGGAGGGCGTTGAACATGACGATGAGGTCACCCCAGGGATTGTTGTAGTCATTGCCTTCCTCGCGTTGGGAGATGATGCGTTGGTGATTGGTTTTTACGTAATCGGGGAAGCGGCCCATGTAGAGGGATGCGGGGGTGAAGGGGAGCCAGTTGATGCCGTGGATGTGGTCGATTTTTGCTGAGAACCAGGTCGAGAATGCGCCTTTGCCGCCCCAAACCATGCCGAGAGCGACTTGAGGGAAGTCTTCGGGGAAATTGGTGTTTGAGACGTCGAACCAGTATTCCTCGACGGCAGTGCGCTCGGTGTTGAAGAGGAAGACGCCGGTGTTGTGGATGAGGGGAGCGTTGGTGACGGCGCCCCAAAGTTGAAGGGCATACCAAGCATTGAGGGACTCGGAGGACGACTCTTGATTATTGCCGTCGCCGAAGCGGGCGTGGCCGGAAGCCCACGAGTGGCCGGCATAGAGGTCGAAGCAGCGGAGGTAGGGGAATTTCGGGTTGTTGCGTTTGGGGTTGGCGATGTCTTGAACGAGAAGATTGACCATGGGTCCCCATTGCTTGGCCCATGCGGGATTATGGCGGGCGACTTCGGCGGCAGCGCGAATGAAGTATCCATAGTGGAAGTGGTGGTCGTTGAGTTCTTTGTCGGTGCCGTAAGAGGCAGGGCTGCCGATGATGGTTTTCCAATGAGAGTTGTAGTAGAAAAGGGGTTCAGACTCTCCTTCGGAAGCGGTGAACCAGTTTTCGAGGCGGGTTTGGATGAGGGTGAGGAAGTGTTTGTGGAGTTTTTCTTCCCCGATGACTTCAGCGATACCGGCGAGGGTGGTGAGTTTGCCGAGATCCTTACCCTCCCAGTAGGTGTCTTTGAATTGGGTGTTGGTTTTCCCGGCTTCGGCTTGCAGGTAGGCTTTCATGCGGGTGGGGTCGGGGATGCCTTCTCTGGGAAGCGTGGGGAGGACGCCTTGGATGGGGATGGTGGTGGTGAAGCTTTCGCCAATGGCGACCTTCATGAGGCCGCGAACGGACTCGAAGGTCTGCTGGGTGAGGGACGAGGTCGCGTATTTCCACTGGTGGGGGTAGAGAGCGAAGATGGTGCCGGAGGAATTTCCTTCGAGAGATTCGGTTTGGCAGGAGTAGGTGGAAGTGACCTGGCCGTTGGCGATTTTGGGAAGGACGCGGGAATCAGTGGGGTGGTTGTGAGCGAATTGGGCGAAGAGTTGGAGGGTTTCGGGCTTATTGTCGGGAAGGAGGGCGATGGAGAAGTAGTCGTGGTCGGACTCGTAGGTGAGGGTCTGGCTGTCGAGTCCTTCCCAAGTGGAGTTTTTACTACCAAAGATGCCGTAGTGGTGGCCCTTGATGGTGAGTCCGATGGTGGAGGGGGAGGTTTTTCCGAACCAGATGATGGGTTTTTCGGAGAGGATGAGTTGAGGTGTGGCTTCTTGGAAGCGGCAGAAGACGAAGGGGCTCCCGTGGCCGATTTGGGTGGAGAGTTGGGCGTTGTCTTTTTCGAAGCCGAGGGTGACGAACCAGTCGGAGTTGGCGAGGGCGCTGGTGGAGGGGAAGGTGGTGTCTTTGAGGCCGATGATGAAGTCCCCTTCTTTCGGGATGCCGGTGCCGATGATGACTTCTTTGTTGGCGGTGATGTGTCCGCCGGGATAAGTGACGGCGAGGCCTTGGTCGTGTGCTTGGAAGGCGAGAGGGTGAGCGAACAGGTTCGAGGCGTGTTCTTGCCAGACAACGGAGCTCCACCATTGGTTGGTTGGAGTGGGGGTCGCGGGGGAGTTTTTGCGGAAGATTTCGGTGGGGAGGTCGGCAAGCTTTCCGGGTTTGGTGGTGGTGTAGCTGCCCGAGCCGGCCGAGATGATTTCACCGAGGAGGGAGTTGGACAGGAGGCAGAGGGAGGCGATGATTGGCGCGAACTTCATTGGTTTTTTCTTGTTAGGAAAGCTGGTTGGAGGGATTTGGGGTAAAAAAAGTGACGCGGCTGACTTGGCAGCGCGCGTCACTGAAATCGTTTTTTTGCCAGCCGAAATTCCTTCTGCTGACAGCCCTATTTAAACACGGCGGCGACGTGTGAGAGCGGCCAGAGCACCGAGGCCCAGAAGACCGAATGCGCTCGGTTCGGGAATCGCTTCCGCTTCGAGAGAAACGTTGTCGATGATGAGGCTATTTTGCGCTCCGGTGACTGGTCCAATTGCTGCCAAGAACTGCAGGTCGAAGTTTTGGTTGGCGTTTCCAGGGACCAAGCCGGTGTAGGTGAAGGTTTGGGTGCTCGTGGTCAGCGTTTGGCCTGAGCCGATCGGTGCTGTGATGGAGATAAATGGTGAGACGCCGGGATTGAGAGCGAAGTCTCCTCCGAGGAAGAGGCCCACTTGGAAATTCACTCCTGCAAAGTTGGTGTTCTCCACGCGAGCGTCGAAGGACAGGGTGTAGGTTGCGCCGGGGTCAACAGTTCCAGTTCCCAAAGCTTGAAGACCGGGTCCACCGGGGAAAGATGCATTGGTGACGAAATCGTAGCCAGCAACTCCTTCTCCGGCAGTGATGGTAGCAAAAGTTCCTGGAGGGTTCGCTCCGATGAAGTTCCAGTCTGATGTCGCGGAGAAATCGCCGTTCGTGACGAGATTCGCTCCGGAAGCTGCCACTGCAAGGAAGACAGAAGCCGTGAGTGTTGCGATTGTTAGATGCTGTTTCATGTTAGTATTGTTGGATTTGCATCGTCCATTTTTGCCACAGAATTCAAGGCAAGTGAAGACGAGGAGCTCGAAGGCTAGATGGGTGGGAACGAATTCGTAAATTAAAAATTGCATAAAGTTGCATTTTGCGGGTGATGTTTGGTTTCTGGGCGATTTATTCTCAGCTATTTACGAGGGTTGGGAAGCAGGGTTGAAATTCCTTTTGATTGGTTCGGCGAAAGTCAAGAAATGCAATTTTGTGCAATTTAGGTCGACAAATGAGACAAATGCTCTCTAGTTTGGCGAGAGAAGGTCCGTGAACAACTGTGCGAGTTGAAGTGCATTGTTTTCGGCGCTCTGAGCAGACGAATCAAATCAATGAAAATGAACCCATACTTTAAGGTCGGCGCGTCCGGCTCGAAGACCCTGACTACGCTTGTGTTAGCTTCGGGAGTTTTTGCACTGCCTTTGATGGGGCAGAATTTGGCTCTCAACCCGGGGATTGAAAACGGCACGGGTAGCGACGCCGACAACTGGATTGAAATTTCTGCGCCTGGCCCGACCGCTATGGCTGCGGTTCAGAGAGTGGCGACGGATGCCAACTCAGGAACTTATTCAATGTATCTTGAATCTGTCGGAGGAACTGACGCTGGAGCGAACGCTGAGATGCAGCAAGCGACTTCTGCAGGAACGGCAGTTGCAGGGGCGACCTACGACCTCAGCTTTTTTGTCAAAGGAAGTGGCGGGGTGTCGACCGTCGTGGAGTACGAAGTTCAATGGTTGGACTCCGATGGTAGTGATGGAGGAGGGGTGAAGGGCAGCACGGGAGCAATCGATATCACAACGAGTGTGACTGCAGCGTACACGCAGATTACCGCCCCTGGTTTGACCCCTGCAGCTGATTCTGATGCGGCTCTCATCGCGATTCGGGCCAAAGTTGGTGCAGTTACGACCGATACAACCGCTGTCTACGTTGACGATGTTGCTTTTCAACCGAATCCAGCGCTGGCCCTTCCGTTTAATGGCGGATTCGAGTTGGATGATACGTCGGCGGCAGATGCTGCGCAATGGAACGAAGTGTCGGGAGCGACCACGACCACAACGCGCAGTACGATTGACCCTGCGAGTGGAACAGCAAGCGCTTACATGACGGTCGACAATACGGGGACGCCAGCTGCTGACCCGGCGTTCATTGACCAAACTTCTCCGACTTACCTCGTGGATGATTCGGCGACTTACGATTTGACCTTCGAGTCGAAGGTGGACTCGACTGACTTCACCGGAATAGACATCTTTGCGCAGGTGCAGTGGTTGGATAACTCGCCCGGGGGCGTTGGATTCCTTGGTCAGACGCTCCAATCCTTGATTGCTTTTGGACCGGGTCTGACGACAAATTATCAGACCTTTACTTTGAGCGGACTTACCCCTCCTGCTGGAGCTAACACGGTGACGATTCGCTTCCAGTTGTCTCCTGGTCCGGTGCAGGACATAGTGAATGGTTTCTATGTTGATGATGTTTCTCTTACTTCGCAGGGAAGTGTTACGCCTGACCAGTTAACTGTCTGTATCGAGCAGGGAACTGTTCTTTCGTGGACGCCAACGGCCGGGAATCTTTACCAGCCGCAAGAATCCTCGGATGGAACGAATTGGGTAGACATCGGAAGTCAAATTATGGGTGGCGCAGTCTCTTCGCTTTTTGAGGCAGAGGCGGCGGAATTTTACCGCGTGCAGGAGCAGTCGACAGTTATTTTCAATGATGCGCAGAACGGAGGATTCGAGGATGGCGTGGCTGCGGATGCGGACAGCTGGGGTGAAGTTGGAAGCCAACAGCCAGAGAGATTTGATGGGGATGCGCGGACAGGCACGTATTCGATGCGCATTCTTTCTCAAAATGATTTGTTAGGTTCACCAAACACTAGCGAGGTTCAGCAGAATGTATCTGCAGCAGGTGGCCTCGTGCCTTTGGACGGGAGTAGTTATGACCTGTCGTTTTGGGCCAAGAAAGTTGATCTCGGTGCGATTAGTGGGGTCAGTTATGTGCAGCGCTACAAACTGAGTTGGTTGATGCCAGATCCACAGCTTCCGATTGATGCCTTTCCTTTTACGGACTTTCAAGGGGGAGACGGAGAATGGGTTAAAATCACTGCGACAGACCTTGTTCCTCCGACTGGGACGGAAGGCGCGTTCATTCAAATTTTCGGAAACACGGGCGCGGTTGCTGATGTGGAAGCGGCGGGCGGAGTTTTGATTGATGATGTCGAGCTCATCGTGACTGAGCCTGGGTTTAGTGAGCCGACGACGGTTGCTTCCAGCACGGCAGCTGGAGTGCAGCTCTCTTGGGAGACTTCGAATGGAACGTCTTATGATGTGACTTCGTCAGCTGATTTGACTTCCTTTCCGACTACGGAGGCGTCGGTGATGGGTGACGGTTCCACTGCGACGTATCATGAGGCTATCGTTGATGCGGCGAAGTTCTTCCAAGTGGTGGAGAACTAGTTTTTCAGGACAGACTTTCACAGGACATCCAAGTCAGGCGGTGGCCCTTTGCGGGGCCGCCGCTTGTTTTTTGTGGGGTAGGGGTTTTGAGGGGGTGATTGAGAGTGTGAGTGGGGTGGTGGGGGGAACATGGATGGACAGGA
>JBCCZX010000036.1:0-19887 GCA_039186735.1 Verrucomicrobiota bacterium
CTCATCCAAATAGGCGAGCGCCATCAATTCCGCCATATAGTCACGATTCAAATTGTAATCGCTCTCCGAAAACGTCGCCCCTGTCGGCAGCCCAACGTGCCAGGAACCATTTGCATTGAAATTCCCCACAACCAAAGACGGATTCGAAATCCCGTCCCCGCTTAAAATCGAAGTAATATTGCTCGCCGAATAATTATCCCCCGACCAAGCCACCCGCAGCGCATCAATCGCTGCCTGCTTGGCTGCCTCCTCCGCTGGCGTATTCACAACCGGCACATAGGGCTGCACCTCATAAGCCCTTGCCAACGAGCAAAGAGCCATGCTCACAACCAGCAAGGCCAAGTTCTTCAAGACGTTCATGGATTTCGAATGCCACCCGCAGCGCAGCAGTTCTACAGAAATACCCTAACACCCTAGCAGATCTTGCCATATGGGCAATACAACCTAGCTCGACACCTTCACTTCTCTCTTCCCAAGCAATTCCCTAAACCCGCAAAACAGCTTCGACCGCTCTGGTGGCAGCTCCGGCACCACTTCATCACTCTCCAAAAACTCACCCAGCACCCCGAACAACTCCTCCCGCGACTTCGCCCGCCGAACCCGGAATTCCAGCTCCTCCTCCAAACCCTGCACCACATAATTCAAGTAACGCTTCATCTTATGCACATGCTTCTCCTCCACAAACCCCTGCCTCAACTCCTCCCGCAACCGCGCCGTCTCCTCCCACAAAACGCCCACATACTCCAATAAATCCCGCCGCCGCACCTCCCCCGGCTCCTCTCCTGCAAACACCGCCCGCAATTGCCCGAACAACCACGGACTCCGAATCGCCCCCCGCCCAACCATCAACCCCGCCGCCCCCGTCTGCTCCAAATAACTCAGCCCCGTCCCCACATTCACCACATTCCCGTTCGCCACCACCGGACAGCCCATCACTTCCACCGCCCGCCGCACCGCCGCCACATGCACCGGAGTCTGATACCGATCCTTGACCGTCCGTCCATGAACACTCAGCAAATCAATCTCATGCCTCCGCAAAACCTCTAACAAATCCTCCACCTCCTCCTCACTTTCAAATCCCACTCGCGTCTTCACCGTAAACCACCGCTCCCCACACGCCTCCCGCAACCTTCCCACAATCTCGTCCACCTTCTCCAAATCCCTCAACAAGCCACCCCCCGCATTCTTCGAACACACGATCGGAGCCGGGCACCCCAGATTCAAATCCACCCCTGCCACCTCTTCATGCTCCAGCAACTGCCCCGCTGTCCGAACCAATTCCTCCACGTCCTGCCCAATCATCTGCGCCAGTACGGGCTTTCCCGTAGGATTCTCCAACACACTCGCCAGAATATCCTTCTCCAGCGTCGAATGCACATGCACCCGGAAATACTCCGTTACATACAAATCCGCCCCCGCCCCACAACGCACCAACGTCCTCCAAAACGCCAAATCCGTCACCTCCTGCATCGGAGCCAACACCAAAAACGGCTGTTCCAAATCCACCATCACCGATTCCGCATAAACTCAGCCACCTGCTCAAAAAACACCATCAACTCCCCCGCCACCTCCCCACTCATCCCCTCCTCCTCCACCGCTGCCCCCATCAACTCCAACCACCGATCCCGTTCCGCTTCCCCAATCGCAAACGGCAGATGCCGCATCCTCAGCCGCGGATGCCCCCGCTTCTTCAAATAAGTCTCATCCATCCCAATCCGGAATTTCAGAAAATCCGCCAACCGCTCCTCGGCACCCTCCCAATCATCCTCCGGATACATCGGCCCGAACAAATCATCCTCCCTCACCCGACGATAAAAACCCGCAACAATCCGCTCAAAACCCTCCGCCCCCACCTCTTCCCATATCCGTGCTTCGTCCATCCCCCCCACAATTTCTCGCCATTTCTCCCAACCCAACCGAAAAAATCACCGAAATCCACAGAACACGCCCAAGAACTGCTTGCAACATGTGTCAGCCTTCAAGCAAACCTGTCGAAAATGGGACAAAAATTACCATCGTTGAGCCGCTAGCCAGCTGACAACATTCGCCCCGAACACCCTCATGGAGGACGAACAACAACAGAATCCTGAATTCAATCTCCCGAGCCCGGAAGAACTCGCAGCCCTCCTCCCGTCCTACAGCGAATTCTCCTTCCTCGCCCAAGGCGGCATGGCCGCAGTCTACCGCGCCGTCCAAACCTCCCTCGAACGCCCCGTCGCCATCAAAGTCCTCCCCCGCGAATACGGCGCCGACGAATCCTTCCGCCTCCGCTTCCAGGCCGAAGCCAAAACCATGGCCCGCCTCAACCACCCCAACCTCGTCGGCATCTTCGACTTCGGGGAAATCGATGGCCTCCTCTACCTCGTCATGGAATTCGTCGAAGGCGAATCCCTCTACGAATACGCCTACCAAAAACCTCTCGAAGGCACCGAAGCCGTCGACATCGCCCTCCGCATCGCCGACGGCCTCGCCCATGCCCACGAACACCAAGTTCTCCACCGCGATATCAAGCCCGCTAACATCCTTCTCGCCGCCAACGAAAAAAACATTCCCAAACTCGGCGACTTCGGCCTCGCCCACGGCGGCGAACGCGAAGAAGGCGACGACCTCGTTTTCGGCACCCCCGGCTACACCGCCCCCGAGGTCATGACCAACCCCGAGGCCGCCTCCCTCCAAGCCGACATCTACTCCATCGGCATCCTCCTCTACGAACTCCTCACCACCCAAATTCCCACCAACCCCTACTCTCCTCCTTCCCGCCTCGTCCAATCCGACACCCGCATCGACGACCTCATCGCCCGCGCGATCCAGCCCGAACCCGCCAACCGCTACCAGACCACCAACGAACTCGCCGAAGACCTTCGCAACCTCCGCGACAAACTCAAAAATCAACCTCGTCGCAAACTCGCAGTCGCCCAAGGCGTTCAACACAAACAACTCGCCACAGCCGACAACCCTGCCCCTCCCCCCCGCCAATCTCTCACCCCCAAAACCAAAGGCAGCTTCGACTTCACTCTCGTCCGTAACCTCATCATCATCGTTGGCCTCTGCCTCGCCATCTGGGGCATCACCGTCGCCACACAGAAGAAGAAAGCCGACATCGCCCAACAACAAAAAGAGACGAGCAGTCAAACAACCTCCGATCCCAAGAACTCGGAAACGTCTCAGGCCCCTCCACAAGAAACGAACACCCCGTCCCCGAACAGACAGGACCCATCGCAAGACACCGAACCCGTGCAGCTTGCCGACCTCCGCTCTGCTCTCCGTTCTGGCGCACGCGACCAGTTCCCCGATGGCTCCCACGCCCGTGCAGGCTCCAGATTCTTCCTCGTTGAAAAAAAATTGTCTTGGAACAAGGCCATCGCCTTCGCAGAAGACCATGGCGGAAATCTGGCCATCCTCCCAACCGAAGATGACCTCATTTGGGCCTCGGGAAAAATACCCTCGGGAGAACAAATCTGGTTAGGAGCCGGAGCCGTATCCAAAACTGACTGGGCATGGTTGGATAATACCCCCTTCACCCACCGCAAACCGAGCACCCGTGTCGGGACCGCCGCCACCCTCACAGAAAGCGCGATCCTCAAAAGCGCCAAACCCTCAGAAAAATTCCTCTTCTTCATCCAATGGAATGAAGATGGCTCACAAGCCCCCCAACGTTCCGAAGCATTATCGAAACTAGCCTCAACACTGAACTCGGAATCTCCCCAATGGCTCCCCGGAACAGCCGTCAACCAAGGTCGGCGCTACCTCGTGATTTCTGGTTCAACCTCACAAAACCAAGCTCGCCGCCAAGCCCAATCTGCAGGAGGCGACCTAGCAGTCGCATCCGATGAAAGTGAAGCCAACTTCCTCCAGAAACTCCTGCAACAAAGCGGACTCGAATCCGCTTGGATAGGCGGAAAAAGCAAACTGGGAAGCTGGCAATGGTTCACTGGCGAACCCTGGTCCTTTGCTCGCTGGGCTCCAAGCGCTCCAGACACAAATCTAGCTGCCGACGCCCTCGCTCTCAATTCTCAAGGCTGGTTCAATCAGAACGGCCTCGATGATCTCGCGGGCTTCATCATCGAATGGTCCAACGACGCCAAAAACAACGCCGAACAACCCCAAACGAAAACCACCCTCGACCCCGAAGTCGCTCAACTCCGTGAAAAAGCAATTGCCCTCGCAACCCAGCACCGGGATTCCTACGACAAAAAAATAAAGGACAACACCTCCGCCATGGGCATGTCCCTCCGCCAATGGTTACGAGGAATCACCAAACAAGATTCCTCCAAACTCCAACCGAAAATCGATTCCTACCTCCAAGCAATCACTCCCACCTCCCAACGACTGCCCGACCCAAAAGCACTCCTTGCCGAAGGCTTGCCGGTCAAGGGTTCCGAAATCCTCTCCCGCTCCTTCTCTCGACAATCAACACTCGATGCTGAACTGACCACCGAATCAGAAAAACTCCGAACAGCCTACATCAAGCGCATCGAAGAAAAAATCGGTGAACTCCAATCAAAAAACCTCAAATCGAAAGTCCGCGACCTCCAAGCCGAAATCAAAGCCTGCGGCTCAAACGGCAAGACCTTCCTTGAGTATCTCGACCAATCGCCTTTCGAATAGAATACCCCTCCCGCTTTTCTGAACTCAGACGGCTGACTCCCAACAAACCATTAGCCAACTCCCCTTCCCTCGTTAACCTCTCGGCGTGCCGAAGAAGAAGAGCGCCAAGAAACACAACTCGATCCAAGTCCGCGGCGCGCGCCAGCACAATCTCAAGGGCTTCGACGTCGACATCCCCCTCGGCCAACTCACCGTCATCACCGGCCCATCCGGCTCCGGCAAATCCTCCCTCGCCTTCCACACCCTCTACGCCGAGGGCCAGCGCCGCTACGTCGAAACCTTCTCCCCTTACGTCCGCCAGTTCTTCGACCGCATGGACAAACCCGCCGTCGATAAAATCGAGAACATCCCCCCGGCCATCGCCATCGAACAAAAAAACCAAATTCGCACTACCCGCTCCACCGTCGGCACCCTCACCGAAATCAACGACTACCTCAAACTCCTCTACCCCCGACTCGCCAAAGGCTACCACCCCAAAACCGGCGAAGAAATTTCTCCCGACACCCCCGCCTCCGCCACCACTGACACCCTCGAACACTTCGCCGACCAACAAGTCCTCGTCACCTTCCCTGTCCCCCTCCCCAAAGACACCTCCTCCGAAGACCTCTTCCCCTTCCTCCAAAAACAAGGCTACCTCCGCATCCTCCTCCCCGACGGCACCACCCAACGAACAGACGAAGACCCCCAAAAATCTTCAATCGAAAATCTTCAATCACCAATTCAGGTTATCCAAGACCGCCTCAAAGCCACCAAACGCAACAAATCCCGCCTCTTCGAAGCCCTCGAAACCGCCCTCCGTCTCGGCAAAGGCAAAGCCTCCGTCCGGACAAACGAAACGACCCACAAATTTTCAACCTCTTGGGCTCCCCTCCGCGAACCCACCTCCGCTCTCTTCACCTTCAACAACCCTCTCGGCGCCTGCCCTACCTGCCGAGGCTTCGGACGCGTCATCGGAATTGATCTCAAAAAAGCCGTCCCCAACCCCGCCCTGTCCATCGCCGACGGCTGCGTCAAACCCTTCCAAGGAGAACGCGGCGAAGAATGCCAACAAGACCTCGAACGCCTCGCCCCCGAAGTCGGCATCGACCTCCACGAACCCTACCGCGATCTCACGCCCGACCAACAAGAATGGATTCTCTACGGCGAAGGGAACGTGGGCGTCCCGCCCGCTTCAACAATAAGCACAAAAGGGAACGTGGGCGTCCCGCCCGCATCCCCACCAACCGCAGAACAACTCTGGCAAGAGGGCAAATGGTATGGCGTCAAAGGCTTCTTCGACTGGATGGAAACCAAATCCTACAAGATGCACGTCCGCATCTTCCTCGCCCGCTACCGCTCCTACACCGAATGCCCCGACTGCCGCGGACAACGCCTCCGCCCCGAAGCCCTCGCCTTCAAAATCAACGGCAAAACCCTCCCCGACCTCTGGCAATTGCCCATCCACGAACTCGCTGGCTTCATGCAAGCCATCACCCCGACCCACTCCGACAAAACCCTCCAACTCATCCTCACCGAAATCACTTCCCGCCTCGACTACCTCCAAGAAGTCGGCCTCTCCTACCTCACCCTCGACCGACCCGCCCGCACCCTCTCCGGCGGCGAAATCGCCCGCGTCAATCTCACCACCTGCCTCGGCACTTCCCTCTCCCAAACCCTCTTCGTCCTCGACGAACCCACTGTCGGCCTCCACCCCCGCGACATCAACGCCCTCACCGGCGTCATGCACAACCTTCGCGATAAAGGAAACACCCTCGTCGTCGTCGAACACGACGAAGCTGTCATGTCCCAAGCCGATCACCTCCTCGATATCGGCCCCCACTCCGGCCAAAACGGCGGCGACCTCGTCTACCAAGGGAGCGTGGGCGTCCCGCCCGCATCCTCCAAAACCTCCTCCCTCACCCTCGACTACCTTTCCCGTAAAAAAACCATCCCTACCCCCCAATCCCGTCGAACCTCCAGCACCCACCTCACCCTCACCGGCTGCCACGCCAACAACATCGAAAACCTCTCCCTCGATCTCCCCCTCAACCTCTTCACCTGTCTCACCGGCGTCTCCGGCTCTGGAAAATCCACCCTCGCCCACGACCTCCTCTACCTCAATCTCGCCCGCCAACTCGGCCAAGAAACATCCGAAGAACCCGCCCACCTCGATTCCCTCGACCTCCCCAGGCACTCCCTCTCCTCCGTCCAACTCGTTGACCAATCCCCCCTCGCCAAAACCCCAAAATCAACCCCCGCCGTCTACCTCGGCGCCTTCGAACTCATTCGCCAGCTCTTCTGCCTCACTCCCGATGCCAAAGCCGCCGGACTCAAACCCGGCTACTTCTCCTTCAACTCAGGAGCTGGCCGCTGCGAACGCTGCGCAGGAAACGGCTTCGAAAAGGTCGAAATGCAATTCCTCTCCGACCTCTACCTGACTTGCCCCGAGTGCAACGGCTCCCGCTACAACCAAACCGCCCTCACCTACAAATACGGCAACCACAGTATCGCCGACATCCTCAACCTCACCATCGCCGAATTCATCGACTGGGCGAACACCTCCGGTAGGGACGCCTCGCCGCAGGCGTCCGCAAAAAAGGCCCAAACCCTCCTCACCAAATCCACCCAACTCCTCCAACCCCTCCTCGACGTCGGCCTCGACTACCTCCGCCTCGGCCAACCTCTCAACACCCTCTCCGGCGGCGAATCCCAACGCCTCAAACTCTGCCAACTCCTCGCTGGGAACGCGGAGCATCAGCTCCGCACAAAACCCAAAGAGAAAGACGACACCAACCTCCTCATCCTCGACGAACCCACCACCGGCCTCCACTTCGCCGACATCGAAAAACTCCTCCACGTCTTCCACCGCCTCGTAGACTCCGGCCACACCCTCCTCGTCATCGAGCACAACCTCGACGTCATCAAATCCGCCGACCACCTCATCGACCTCGGCCCCGAAGCCGGCCTCCAAGGCGGCACCATCGTCGCCCAAGGCACCCCCGAACAAGTTGCCAAAACCAGAACCCTAACGGGAAAATTCCTCAAACAGCACCTCTCAAAATCCAAAAAACAAAATCCTGCTCATCCTTTCCATCCATGTAAAAAAACAACCAACGCCATCTCCATCCAAGGCGCCCGCCACCACAACCTCAAGAACGTCACTCTCGACATCCCTCGCGACGAACTCGTCGTCGTCACCGGACTCTCCGGCTCCGGCAAATCCACCCTCGCCTTCGACCTCGTCTTTGCCGAAGGCCAGCGCCGCTTCCTCGACTCCATGTCGCCCTACGCCCGCCAGTTTGCCGAACAACTCGAGAAACCCGACGTCGACAAAATCTCCGGCCTCCCTCCAACCGTCGCCATCGAACAACGCGTCTCTCGCGGCGGCGGCAAATCCACCGTCGCCACCATCACCGAACTCTACCACTTCCTCCGCCTCCTCTTCGCCAAACTCGGCACCCAGCACTGCCCCGAATCCGGCCTCCCCGTCATCTCCCAAACCGAAGACGCCATTCTGCAGACTCTCAAGGCCGAAGCCAAGAAAGGCCCCATCACCCTTCTCGCTCCCCTCATCCGCGGCCGCAAAGGCTACCACACCGACGTCGCCGCCTGGGCCGAACGCCAAGGCTACACTCAGCTCCTCGTCGACAAACAATTTAAAGACGTCGCCAACTTCGAGCGCCTCGAACGCTTCGTCGAACACGACATCGACGTCGTGATTTTTGACGGTAAGGACGCATCGCCGAGGCGTCCGCAACTCGCCGAAAAACTCTCTGAAGCCCTCCGCATCGGCAAAGGCACCTGCAAGCTTCTCACCTCAAAGAAAACCTTCCTCACCCTCTCCACCGCTCGCGTCTCCCCTGCCACCGGCCGCTCCTTCGAAGAACTCGACCCCGCTCACTTCTCCTTCAACTCCCCCCGAGGCTGGTGTCCCACCTGCCGCGGCTACGGATACATCGCCGCCGGCCGCAAGCACTACGACTCCCGTCACGACACCCCCCACAACTCCATCGCCGAAGCCGAGCTCGAATACGATCGCAAACTCGACAAGGCCGACGACGACGAACTCATTCTCTGCCCCGACTGCCAGGGCTCCCGCCTCAACGAAGTCGCCCGCGCCGTTCGCATCAAGGGTGGCGCACGCTTCCAGCGTGCTGATTCAGGCATCCTGCCGGAATCCCTCAAAGCCTCCCCGTCTGCAAAGCGGACCACTTCAAAAAAATCCAATCTTCGCGTCGGAGGAATCAACCTCCCCGAACTCACCCGCCTCCCTGTCACCGAGGCCCGCGAAGTCATCGAATCCTTCCAGTTCACCGGACGAGATAAACTCATCGCTCGCGACATCCTCCCCGAACTCACCCAACGCCTCCACTTCCTCAACGAAGTCGGCCTCGGCTACCTCTCCCTCGACCGCTCCGCCAACACCCTCTCCGGTGGCGAAGCCCAGCGCATCCGCCTCGCAGCCCAACTCGGCTCCAATCTCCGCGGTGTCCTCTACGTCCTCGACGAACCCACCATCGGCCTCCACCCCCGCGATAACGTCAAACTGTTAGAAACCCTCCGCGCGCTCCAACAAAAAGGCAACTCTCTCCTCGTAGTCGAACACGATGACGAAACCATGGCCCGTGCCGACCACCAAATCCATCTCGGCCCCGGCGCCGGACGCCTTGGCGGTGAACTCATCAAAGCTCCGCCCGCTTTCACCCAACTCCCCACCCCACCCCGCCGCAAAATCCCCGCCGCTTCCTCCAAAACTGGCTGGCTCAAACTCAAAGGCTGCACCCACAACAACCTCAAGAACATCGACGCCGCCATCCCACTCGGCCGCCTCACCGTCCTCACCGGCGTCTCCGGCTGCGGCAAATCCTCCCTCATGCGCGGCACCCTCAAACCCGCCTTCGACGCCCAAACCAAACGCTCCATCGACAAAACCTGGAGGTCCGCCTCCGGCTTCAGCCAACTCAAAGCCTGCTTCGAAGTCGACCAAACTCCCATCGGCAAAACCTCCCGCTCCTGCCCCGCCACCTACGTCAAACTCTTCGACGAAATCCGCAAACTCTTCGCCCAACTCCCCGAAGCCCGCATGCGCGGATTCGATGCCGGCCGCTTCTCCTTCAACAACAAGGAAGGACAATGCCCCGACTGCAAAGGCAACGGACGTATTAAACTCGAAATGGACTTCCTCCCCTCGACTTGGATCGACTGCGACGCCTGCCGTGGCGCACGCTACAACCCCGCGACCCTCGAAATCACCTACGATGGACGCAGTATCGGCGACGTCCTCCGCATGACCATTGCCGAAGCCGCCGAATTCTTCTCCGCCGTCCCCAAACTCCACAAAACCCTCTCCCTCCTCGCCGACACCGGCCTCGGCTACCTCCAGCTCGGCCAACCCAGCCCCACCCTCTCCGGCGGTGAAGCCCAACGCATCAAGCTCGTCTCCCAACTCATCAAAGGCCGCTCCCCAAAAGCCGCCCTCTCCGGCGTCAAGCAAGCCAACCTCTACCTCATCGAAGAACCCTCCATCGGCCTCCACCACGACGACGTCGCCAAGCTTATCGACGTCCTCCACCGCCTCGTCGACGAAGGCCACACCGTCGTCGTCATCGAGCACCACATGGACCTCGCCGCTCAAGCCGACTACATCCTCGACATCGGCCCCGAAGCCGGCACCGCCGGCGGCACCATCGTCGCCCAAGGCCCCCCCGAAAAAATCACCAAATCCAAACCCTCCCGCACCGCCCCCTTCCTCAACTCAGCCCTTCCCAAATCGTAGCCGCGCTCCAAATCCGTAGCCGCGTTGGTCACAACGCGGGCTTCTCCCACGCCTCCCCTCCCCAGCCCCCCCCGAATTGTCACCAATTCAGCTACCCTTCCTACCCCAAGAACCCCAACCTCCCCCGATGCCCCTCCGCTCCACTCCACCCTCTCGTCTCAAACGTCTCGAAGAAAATTACTATCAACACCGTGCTTGGGTTCACTGGGCAATGACCATAGACAACCGCACAACAGGCTGGCTCAACCAATCCATGCACGCCCATGTTCGTGAACTCCTCCTTCACACTTGCACCCGCTACCACCTCCACTGCCCTGCCTACTGCCTGATGCCTGACCATGCTCACTTCCTCTGGATGGGCCTCAACGAAAACTCTCACCAGCTCAACGCCGCAAAATTCTTCCGCCGACATTGGAACACGAAACTCAAAGAGCACGGTGTTCAACTTCAGACCCAAGCTTACGATCACGTTCTCCTTGAATCTGAGCGCAACCCTGAAGCATTCGAAGACACCGTTCTCTACATTTTTCACAATCCCCAACGCGCCGAACTCATCTCAGAATGGCCCGACTGGCCTCACCTCGGCAGTATCATTCCCGGCTACCCCGATCTCCCCATCAATCTCATCACTGATTTCTGGCCCAACTTCTGGAAAATCCACAACGCCCATACATCCGCCTAGCATCCGTAGCCGCGTTGGTCACAATGCGGGCTTCTCACATCTCCCACCATCCTCCCACCCCGAATTGTCACCAATTCGGCTACCCAAAGCCCACGCTCCTCTTTATTTTCTAACCAGATGGTTGCACTCCAATCCAACCTCCAAACCTTCTCCGACTTCGGCTCGTCAACCGAGGTGACCACCCGCCAAGTCGACTCCCACTCCGTTCCCACCTTCCTCAACGAGTTCTGGACCTCCAAGCAACGCGACGCCCACTCCCTCCACGAAGTCTCCTACCGAGCCTGCTACAAGCCCCAGCTCCCCGCCTTCTTCATCGAACGCACCTGCCAACCCGGTGATATCGTCTACGATCCCTTCATGGGCCGAGGCACCACGCTCGTCGAAGCGCGACTCCACGGCTGCCAAGTCATCGGCAACGACGCCAACCCTCTCTCCCAAATTCTCTGCGCCCCTCGTCTCAATCCCCCGACCCTCGAACAAGTCCGATCCCGCCTCGACGAAATCACCCTCCCCCAACCCACCTCCCTCAACCAAGACCTTCTCACCTTCTTCCACCCTAACACGCTCACCGAACTTCACGGCTGGCGCGACTATTTCTCTCGTAGAAAAGCCGAAAACACCTTCGACCCTACCGACGCCTGGCTCCAGATGGTCGCCACCAACCGCCTCACCGGCCACTCCAAAGGCTTCTTCTCCGTCTACACCCTTCCCCCGAACCAAGCGACTTCCCTCGAAGCCCAAAAACGCATCAACACCAAACGCAACCAGACCCCCGAATACCGCGACACCAAGACC
This sequence comes from Verrucomicrobiota bacterium, assembly GCA_039186735.1. Classification (GTDB taxonomy): domain Bacteria; phylum Verrucomicrobiota; class Verrucomicrobiia; order Verrucomicrobiales; family Akkermansiaceae; genus Roseibacillus. The sequence continues at coordinate 11,841 of JBCCZX010000036.1, forward strand.
CTCATCCTCAAAAAATCCAAAAGCCTCCTCCGCCACCCTCTCCCCAAGAACTTTAACTCCAGTAAATCACTCCTCCTCACCAACTCCGCCGACCACACTCCCGAGATTCCCGCCAACTCCGTCCAGCTCGTCGTCACCTCCCCCCCTTTCTTAGACATCGTCGATTACGTCGGCGACAACTGGCTTCGCAACTGGTTCTGCCAAGTCGACCCCGATCCCAAAGCCATTTGGCAACTCCGCTCCATCGAAGACTGGACCGCTCGCATGACCGGCGTCTTCCACGAACTCCACCGCATCCTCAAGCCCGGCGGCCTCATTGCCTTTGAAGTCGGCGAAGTGCGCAACGGCACCGTTCCACTCGAAGACGAAGTCGTCCGCGCCGCCCTTCCCTCCGGACTCCAGCCCGAAGCCATCATGATCAACGCCCAAAACTTCACCAAAACCGCCAACTGCTGGGGTGTCGCCAACAACTCCAAAGGCACCAACACCAATCGCATCGTCCTCCTCAGAAAAACCTAACCCTTTCTCTCCTAGAAATTTTTGTAATTCCTCATTCTCCCCTGCGAATTATGCACTACCCTCCTTCTTCCAAAGCCCACCATGAAGAAAACCCTCTTCGCAACCGCCCTCATCCTCATCAACGCACTCTCGGTCTCCGCCGAAAACACCACCCTCCCTGCCGCAAGCCTCGCCATCCTTCAAGAACGCCAACAACTTGACCAAACGGTGTGGGCTCCCGAAGTGGAAGCCCAAGAATACGAACAAGTCTTCGTCAAATTCTGGGACCAGCTCCGCGAAAAAGACTCCACCGCTAAATTCAGCATTCTCGCAGAATTCCCCTTCGCCAACACCCTCTCCTTCGGCACGCCGGGTCCCACTGAAGCACTCGAAAACGGAGTGACTCTCAGAAAATTCTCTCCAAACCCCACCCAAAACTTCACCCCAACCGAATGGCAGCCCTTTGTCCGCACCCTCGAACAATCCGGCATAGCCATAACCCAAACCGAATGGCACCACAGTCGCTTCATCCCTGCTACCAAATCGCAAGGCCCCCAATCCACCATTTCTTTCGAAATCCACGCCGAAGAACCAGCCACCAAATCCACCTTTGCCCTGAAGGGAAAACTCAAAGTCCAATGGTCCTCCGACTCAAAAACCAAGCCCACCATCGACTCCCTGATCGTCCCCGAACTCAAACTCCAGGAGCGCGGTGACCACGGCCTATTCCTTGAGGTCATCAACGACCGCCCCGGACCCGGAGCCGTCGGCTCCTCTTTTCCCATCCTCGTATACGACCTCAATCACGACGGCCGTTCCGAAATCATCCTCCCCCGTTGGAATCGCGTCTACTGGAACCTTCGTAATCGCAAATTCGAACAAAAACCCTTCGTCACACATCCCCTTGAAATCTACGAAACAGGTATCCTTTCCGATTTCGACAACGATGGCTTCGCCGATTACATCACTGTCGCAAAGGACGGCAAACCCTACTTCTACCGCGGTTCAACTGACGGCACATTTACCGATGAACCTCAAGTTTGTGCCAACGTCCACTTCGACTTCCCCACCACCATCACTGCTGGCGACACTGATGGTGACGGCGACCTCGATCTCTGGTTCGGGCAGTACAAATCCCCCTACCTCGACGGCCAAATGCCCACCCCCTTCTACGACGCCAACGACGGCTACCCCTCCTACTACCTTGTCAACCAAGGGAACGCGCAATTCACCGACGCCACCGAAGAGTCCGGCTTCACAAAATATCGTCACCGCCGCACCTACTCCGCTTCCTTCATCGACCTCGACGAAGACGGCGACCTCGACCTCGTCAACATCTCCGACTTCTCCGGCCTCGATCTGTACAAAAACAAGGGAGATGGAACCTTCCAACTCGCTACCGACTCCACCATCGACCAACGCCACTCCTTCGGCATGGGTCACACCTTTGGCGACTACAACCAAGACGGCCTCCTCGACCTCTACGTCATCGGCATGTCCTCCACCACCGCCCGTCGCCTCGAACGGCTCAACCTCGGACGCGAAGACAAACCCGACATCCACCGAATGCGCATGGCCATGGGCTACGGCAATCGCCTCTACTTCGGCAACAAGGAGGGCCGCTTTCGCGAAGACCCGAAGATTGGCCCTGCCGTCGCACGCACCGGCTGGTCCTGGGGAACAACATCATTCGACCTCGACCTCGATGGCGACCTCGACATCTACGTTGCCAATGGCCACCGCAGCGGTGAGTCCTGCCAGGACTACTGCTCAACCTTCTGGCGCCACGACATCTACACCGGCGATTCCAGCCACCGACCCGAAGTCCTCAAAGTCTTCGAGTCCACCCTCATCGAACTCAACACCCAGGACATCTCTTGGAACGGCTACGAAAAAAACGTCCTCCTCACGAACCAAAGCAATAAGGAAGAGCGCTTCATCAATTCCGCTGCCCTCTTCGGCGCCGCCCGCTCCTTTGACGCCCGCTGCGTTATCTCCGACGACCTCGATGGCGACGGCCGTCCTGACCTTATCGTCGGCGAATCGATTTACCACGGACCCAGGATTGCCTCTGCCCTTCACGTCTTGGCCAACCTCATCGACACCGGCGAAAATAAACGTTCCTTCAAAGTCCAACTCCGCGAATCCCCCGGTCCCGGCTTCTCTCCGAACGGAGCCAAAGTCGTCATCACCGACAACCTCGGCAACAAGCAAAGCCGCTGGATCGTCTCCGGCGACTCCTATCTCTCCCAACACAACCCCGCCGCCCAATTCGGTCTCGGTCAAGCCACCTCCGTCCAATCCGTTGCCGTCACCTGGCCCGGCGGCATCACCGAAACCTTCCCCCTCAACAACGCCGTCAACTCCACTATCATCCTGCAAGGCGGCCAATCCAGACGGTAACGCCTACGACTTAGCAGATCGCATCCCCTCCCCCTCAAACACAATCCTCCGCTCCCGAAACAACAAGCCCGTCGCCTTCTTAAAGTCCTTCTTACTCACCCCCAACGCCGCCGAAATTTCCTCCGGCGAACTCTTGTCTCCCAACGCCCACACCCCACCCCGCTCCCGAAGCTCCTCTTCAATTCGCTCCGCCAACTGCTCAATCCGTTCCCTCCCCGGCGCATAGAGCGTCAAATCAACCTTCCCGTCACCCCGCAACTTTTTCACAAACCCCCGCGTCTTCTCCCCCGCCCGCAAACGGCGAAAGACCTCATTATAATACAACACCCCCGAAAACCGATGATCAATAATCGCCTGATATCCCAAATCCGTCCTTCCATACAAAACCAACTCCACCTCCTGCCCCTCTCGTAACTCCCCATCCGGCTCCTCCAAATAACGCGCCAACCGCCGACTCGCTACGATCCGCTCGCTCGACTCATCCACCGCCACCCGCACCACATAAGAACTCCCCACCTCCACCCGCTCCTTCTGCTCCCCAAACGGCAACAACAAATCCTTCCGCAATCCCCAATCCAAAAACGCCCCCACCCCCGTCATTGCAACCACTTCCAAATACCCAAACTCCCCCGGCATCACCTTCGGTTCCTTCATCGTTGCCACTGGCCGATCCTCCGAATCCACATAGATAAACACCTCCAGCTCCCCACCCATTTCCCACTCCCCCGGCATCTCGCGCCTCGGCAACAACACCTCTCCCAACAACTCACCCGCCTCCACATACACCCCCTGCGTCTCCTCCCGCACAATTCTCAAACTCGCTCGCTCACCTATCGCTGCCATCCCGAATCAATCCTTTCTCGCCGCCAAATATATTGCATGCTCCTTCCGCTTCGCCCGCTCATGCTTCGCCGCCGGAATCTCCTCCGCCCAAAAACCCGCCTTCTTCAAACTCCGAAACAAACGTGGATCCCGCTCCACCGCCCAAAACGCGATCCGCCCTCCCGACGTCAAAGCCCGCTTCAACATCGCCAACCCCTCCCCCTTGTAAAGCTGCTCATTCTGCGGCTGCAACAACGACGAAGGCCCATCATCCACATCTAACAAAATTGCATCATACTTCGGCCCCTTCTCCGCTGCCGCCACAATCAAATCATTCACATCCGCCTCCACAATCACCGTCCGCTCATCCCCCAACACATCATCATTGTATCCATCTAACAGCTCCCGATTCCAGCGCACCACTTCCGGCAACAACTCCGCCACCTCCACCACTGCCGCCTGCCCCACCAGCTCCAAGGCCCTCCTCAAACTAAAACCCAAACCCAACCCCCCCACCAACACCCGCACCGCTTTTCGCCCGTCCCCAAAAGCACAACCCACATCCGCCAACATCCGTTCCGACAAAGTCAGCTTCGTACTCATCACCTGCCGGTCATTCATGTAGAGATAAAACTCCCCATCATGCCCCATCAAACGAAACTGCGCCCCATCCGGCGCCAAAGTCTCCGCAACATTTGTCCAAGGTTTCACTCCCGGTCTCCTCTCACAACCCACTCATATCACTCCCCCTGCCCCTTTCTGGCAACAAATCCCTGTCCTCCAGAACAACTCCACAATCCTCCCTCTTTCAAGCTTGTGGCTCAGCTCAAAATCATGAGCATGGACCCTTCATCGACACATGAGAACCTCTTCACTTCAAAGACTTCTCCTCAATTCACTGCTTTGCACACTCACTCTTACGACGCAGTCTTGCCGAAAAAACCCCGCCGCCGACACACCGAATCCAGACCAAGCCGTCGAGGAACTTGTTGCCAGTGAGGAATGGATCGAACTCATGGCCGCACAAATGAAGAACCGCTTCAAAGCCGTCTCCCAACTCCCACTCGACTCCATCACATCCTTCCCCTTTGCAACCACGCCAACCCTCCAGGTCAAAAATACTCTCAGCGAAAATCACCCACAAAACAACACCCTCGCCGACGGCATCACCGAAACTCTCTTCCAGTTCACCGACAATCCTCAAAATGAAGCCACTCCCTGGAGCTACCTCGACGAAACCCTACAAAATCTCACCGAAAAAAAATTCGCCTTCTTCCGCGGGGAATTTCTCAACCCCGAAAAATCATCCTATCAAGCTCTCGTTCGCTTCTCAGCCAAAGGCCAACTCCCTGACGGGCATCAAGCCACCTTCCAATCCTTCCAGGAAATCGTTTGGAAACTCCACGGCGAAACCGTCCCCTCTCTCGCCAACAACTACCTGATCGACCCCTCCGAATGGAAAATCACCGACTGGACCCTCATAAGTTCCCGCCTCCTCACAGCCGAAACCCCTCTCTTCAGAGACGTCACCGATAACATCATCACGAGTCCACGAGCTCGCGACGCCATCAACAATCCCGTTCACGAACAACACCTCGAAAACCTCTTCTCGGGCAAAGAAATCTCCCTGAGATCCGACCAAGGACAATTCTTCACCACCGACGCCACCGGACAGCATCCCGGACTTTCCGTAGTCGATATCGATAACGATGGCCGCGATGACCTCTACGTTTGTGTTCGATTTGGCCGCAACCTCTTGTTCCGCAATCGGGGCGACAACACCTTCGAAGAAGTCGCAGCCGACTACGGCCTCGACCTCGAAGGACTCAGCACCTCCGCCATATTTGCCGACTTCGATAACGACGGCGACCAGGATGTCATCATCGGCCGCTCTCTCGACCGAAGCATCTACCTGAGAAACATCAAAGGATACTTCGTCGACTCAACCGAAACTCATATCGCCGGCTCCCTTCCCTTCCTCACCACCTCCCTCGCCGCCGCAGATTACAACCGCGATGGCCTCCTCGATATCTACTTCTCAACCTACGGCTTTGCCCAACGTCAACAACGCACCCAAGTAGCCAGAGCGTTTCTGTCAGAATATCCCGAAGACCTCATCGCCAAAAAATTTCTCAACCCAAGCAACATACAACAATTTCTCAACCTCCCAGGCCCCCCAAACGTCCTCCTCGTGAACACGGGCAACGGCCGCTTCGAAATTTCACCTCACAACGAACAAGTCGAAACATGGCACGAAACCCTCCAAGCCACTTGGTCGGATTTCGACCAGGATGGCTTCCCCGATCTCTACGTCTGCAACGACTTCGCTCCCGACCAACTCTACCGCAACGAAGAAGGACAGGGATTTCGCGACGTCACCGATACCATCGGACACAACCGCATGCGCGGCTTTGGTATGGGGGCTTCTTTTGGTGACTTCGACAATGACCTCGACCTCGACCTCTACGTTTCAAACATGTTTAGCAAGGCTGGCCTACGCATCATCGACCAAGTCCCATTCAAGGACGAACGCTTTCGCTGGTCAGCCGAAGGAAACCTCCTCTTCAAAAACAAAAATGGCGCCTCCTTCGACTTCGTGACACAGCACGACAGCCCCTTCGCCCAAGTCGCCCAAGCCGATTGGTCATGGGGAGGGCAATTCTGCGACTTCGATAACGATGGCTTCCTCGACCTCTATGTCCCCAATGGCTACTTCACGGCCCCTCCCCGATTCGCCGGAGAGGTCGACTTATGAAGTTGCTACTGGCGCACGGTCGTGCGCTCTAACAAGCAACTCAACCCTCGCTTCATCACCTCTCAAAACTGGACCTTCGAGCGCGGCCCAGGAGGAGAACTCAAAAACCTCATCCCCACCAAAGAAGGGTCCGACAACCCTTACATTTCATTCTCGCACAGTGGCAACGAACAAAACCGCATGTTCTTGAATCACCAAGGCACCCGCTTCTCAAATGTCTCCGGCATCAGCGGAGCCGATAGCATCCTCGATGGACGCTCTTTCATCCACTGGGACTTCAATCGCGATGGCAAACCCGACCTCGCCGTCGTCAACGCAAACAAAAAACTCCTCCAGATATTCGCCAATCAAACCCCGCATCAGAATCACTTCATCGCCTTCCGCCTCCAAGGGGCCTCTCAAAAGGCCAAACCTTCCAAAAATCACTCCAACCGTGACGCCATCGGAGCCGCCATCACCCTGCGCCTCGGAGACCAGTCTCTTTTGCGGGTCCTCTCCTGCGGTGAGGGTTTCGCCAGTCAAAACAGCCGCACCATCCTCATCGGAATCGGCCAAAACACAAAAATCGACTCCGCCAAAATCCTCTGGCCATCAGGCAAAACCACCGAAATGAGTGATTTATCTCACCGAACACTGATTTTCGCGAACGAATCAGATTCGGGGATCAGAGTTGAAAACTATTACCTTGACTGACCACCGCGCATTTAAAAGATGACCCTTTGTTGCAGAAAATTGCAGCGATAAGAAACACACGAAATCTTATGAAATTAAAACCCTTAGCGCTCACTTGTGCCGTCGCTGCATTTGCAACGACACAAGCCTTCAGCGCCACGACCATTGCAGACCCAAGCTTCGAAGACGCAGCAAACTTCGTCGACGACGGCAACGGTGTCGGCAAATGGAATTCATTCAGCCAAGCCCCGGCGTCAGCAACCATCACGACTGCTGCAGCCCGCACGGGATCGTCCAGCGCCGAGCTCGTTCTGGGAGCTGCCAACTTGTTTGCCGGCTTCTTCCAAGACATCATGGTCAACCCCGGCGACACAATCACCCTCGACCTCTGGCACCAAGCTGTGAATCAAGAAGCAGGCTCCATCGAAATTCGTATTGAATGGCAGTCCGGCGGTGGCGAAATTGCAAGAACGGCCAATGCGAATCCTGCACCGGGTTCCACGTTCGAAAACTTCACCATCTCTCACCTTGCCCCCGCAGGAGCAGACACCGCAAGAGTTGTCTACGCAACCCAGAGCTTCGGTGGCGATACCGACGCAGTCGTGAACATCGATGATTTCACCGTCTCTGGCTCAACTGTTCCTGAACCCTCAGGTGCACTTCTTCTTGCCCTCGGAGCATTCGGATTCGTCTCTGCTCGCAGTCGCAAGTAACGAGGTTTCGCAAGAGTTTTCATTGCTTGCCGCTTTCCCACAACCGGGGAAGCGGCATTCTTTTTCCATTCACAAAGCCCCCTTCCACATCTCCAAAAAAACAACGACCACACGCTGTTACTGAGCGAGGGCCTAACCAAAATTCTCGAACAAAACCGTAAGCTCATGGGAATTCGCGAAAGAC
>JBCCZX010000037.1:0-19782 GCA_039186735.1 Verrucomicrobiota bacterium
GACCCCGAGCCCGTCCTCGTTCACCGCGAAGGCTACCGCATGCGCACCCTCTACAAAGAAGAAGCCATCATGGAGCTCGAACTCTCAGACAAACCCTTCGTCCTCTTTCACAACGCACGCCGCAAACGCAACCAACTCGTCTATCGACGCAAAGACGGTGAATATGCCCTCGTCGACATCCCAAAAGATGAGGCGGCCTAGCGGGGCTACCAACTCTCCTGATACAAAAAAAGCCGACGGAGCAATCCGTCGGCTTTTTTGAAATCTTCTCTCCGCAACAACTATCGCGAATACAATTCCACGACCAACTGCACGTTGACGATGGAATCAATGTCGTCGTTCTCTGGGAGACGAGCCACTTTGCCCTCAAGCTTTTCGCGATCGACCGTCAACCAATCCTTCAGTGGAATCGACTGCGTCAAATCAAGGCTGCGCATTCCCAACTGCTGGGATGAAGCCTTGTCACAAATCTTAACTTCGTCACCAGGGCGCACCTGGTAACTCGGGACGTCTGCGCGCTGTCCATTCACCATCACGTGACCATGGCTCACCAACTGACGAGCTGCCTGACGCGTGTTGCCAAATCCCAAACGGAAACAAACGTTATCCAGACGAGTCTCCAACATCTGCAAAATCAGATCACCGGTGATTCCCCGCTGCGCCGCTGCCTTCTCATAGTAAGCACGGAACTGCTTCTCCAGAACACCATACTGAAACTTCAACTTTTGCTTCTCTCCCAACGCAATTGAGTAATCAGATTTCTTCCGGCGCCCCGCACGAGCACCGTGCTGACCGGGAGGGAAATTCCGACGCTCAAGCGCCTTCGAGGGACCAAAAAGCGCCACTCCAAATCGGCGGCTGATTTTTTCACGGGGACCTGTGTAACGTGCCATGTGTAAATATTCTAAAAGTTAGACGCGACGAGCTTTCTTCGGACGACAACCGTTGTGCGGAATCGGTGTCACATCATCAATCATGCTCACTTCAATACCAAGCGACTGCACGGCGCGAACCGCAGATTCGCGACCTGCTCCCGGACCTTTCACTCGAACTTCAGCATGCTTCAATCCATGCGACATCGCCTGGCGACAAGCATCCTGAGAAACCACCTGCGCTGCATAAGCCGTGCTCTTACGAGAACCTTTGAAACCCATTTTTCCAGCACTCGACCAACCAATCGTATTTCCAAGCTCGTCGGTCACTGTCACCACCGTGTTGTTGAAAGTCGCTTTCACATGCACGATGCCTTTCGTAATCCCCTTACTCCCCTTCGCCTTATGCACCTTCAGCGCATCGGCAGGGTCTTCACCCATGATCTCTGCAAAAATATCCTTCTTGGCCTGAGGCTTGGGCGTTTCCCCATCTCCTCCACCCTCTGCTGCGGCAGGAGCCTCGTCACCCTCAGCAGGGGCCGCCGTCTCCTCAGTGGCTGCAGGCGCCTCCTCGGCAACCTTCTCCTCCTCCACTGCCACCTCCTCGGCGACAGCTTCCACTTTCTCCTCTTCAACCGGCTTGGTTTCTTTGTCGGACATACTCAAAATCTTCTAACTTATTTCTTCGCCCCCACCGTCTTCTTCTTACCCTTGCGTGTCCGCGCATTCGTCCGTGTCCGCTGACCACGCACAGGCAATCCACGGCGGTGGCGCAACCCGCGATTGCAGTTAATCGACGACAAGCGCTTCAGGGCCGCTTGCTTCTCCCGGCGGAGATCACCCTCAATCACGATCTGCTCAGTCTGAATCACCTGGGCAATCCGCACCAGTTGCTCTTCCGAGAGCTCCCCGGTCCGCAAATTCGGATCCACCCCGGCCTGTTCCAGAATTTTCGAGGCTGTCACTCGCCCGATCCCATAAATATAGGGAAGAGAAGCCTCGATACGCTTCTCATTCGGGATATCAATACCAAAAATACGTGCCATTTCGTTGGGACTAAAAACCCCTCGTCACAGGACTTTCCCGCGCGAGGGGCGGAGGGATTTATCAAAGACCCCGCCCGACGCAAGCCGGAAATGCCTTTTTTACCGAAATCACCCTCCTTTTTTCCAAGCCTCACAACGCCCTTGCGAAGGAGACTCGACACCCTGCCCCTTCCACGCTCAACCTAGCGGACGATGAAATTAGGACTAATCGGCTGCGGACGGATGGGCCGCGCACTCGTCATCGGAGCAATCGATGCAGGAACCCTGTCGGAAGGCGATGTCGTCGCCTACGATATCGAGCCTGCTGCTGTCGAAAAACTCCTCTCCAGCAAACCCTCTATCGCCACTGCGGCCTCCCTGCGCCAGATCGTCTCAACTTGCGACACCATTCTCCTCTGCACCAAACCCGGCGAAATTAATGGTGTCCTTCGCGAAATCGCCACTTTCGGCACCGACCCGAATCGCATCCTCCTGATTTCTGTCGCAGCCGGAGTCACCATCTCCTCAATCGAAAACTTCATCTTCAACCACGCCCGTGTCATCCGGGCCATGCCCAACACGCCCGCTCTTGTCGGGAAAGGAGCTGCCGCATTCACCGCCGGCACCAATGCCACCGCAAAAGACATCGACTTCGTCTCCAAACTCTTCGGTTCCGTCGGAACCGTCACCGAAGTCTCTGAAAAACTCATGGACGCCGTCACCGGACTCTCCGGCTCCGGACCCGGCTTCGTTTATCTTTTCATCGAAGCCCTCGCCGATGGCGGCGTCGCCAGCGGCCTCCCTCGCGACAAGGCCCTCGAACTCGCCACCCAAACGGTCCTCGGTGCCGCCACCATGGTCAAAGAAACCGGACTCCACCCTGCCATGCTCAAGGACATGGTCGCCTCCCCCGGCGGCACCACCATCTCCGGTGTCATGGCTCTCGAGCAGAACGGTCTCCGCGGTGCTACGATATCTGCCGTAAAAGCCGCCACCGACCGCTCCATCTCACTCGGCTCTTAACGCACAACAAAAGTTTTCGCCGCAGCGACCCGCCCGTCGACTAACAACTGGAAGGTCCACTCCCCCGGCCTCATCTCCCAGGCGTGATCAAAGGTGTAGACATCAAAATCAGCATCCTCAGTATTCAGCACGAAGCTACTGAAAGAACTCAACTGCAACTTACCCGTTTCAGGATTGGTGAGTCCTCCGTCGGGAAATACGATGCGAACTCCGATTTCATAATCCTTCCCATCATTAGGAACCAAACGATAACGAATGCCAAAGGTCGTTCCCATTTGCATTGAAACACTCGTCGTTCGCCGGACCAGACGAACATCATCGATAATATTTACCTCACCTGCCACCTTCTCAGCATCACTTTCCACCTCAACCGGACCAACGACTTGAAAGAGACCCCACTCGAAAATCTCCACCTTTCCCTCAAAGGGATTCGCGACCAAAACGGGAACCTGACAACCAACCAGCCCCGCACCCCAAACAAGGCTTACCAGCAGAAAATGCTTCATCGCCAAAAGCTGCCGGGACATCCTCCTCCTTGAAAGTCAAATTGGACAGTTTCTCCCCCTTTCCCCTTCACTCCCAATCCATTTCATGCCACCTCCCTCCCATGCCACACACCATCGCAGTTCTTCCCGGTGACGGAATCGGCCCCGAAGTCATGGACCAGGCTCTCCGCGTCCTCGACTCCGTCCAAACCAAGTTCTCTTTCGATATTGCAACCTCCACCCACCCTGTCGGTGGCGCTGCCCTCGATGCCACCAACAACGAAACCCCCCTCCCCGCCGAAACCCTCACCGCCTGCGAAAACGCCGATGCCATCCTCTTTGGCTCCGTCGGCGGCCCCAAATGGGAAAACCTCCCTCCCGACATCCAGCCCGAGCGCGGCGCCCTCCTCCCTCTCCGCAAACACTTCGGCCTCTTCGCCAACCTCCGCCCTGGCGTCTGCCTCCCCGAACTCACCCACGCCTCCCCCGTCAAACCCGAACTCATCCCCGACGGCTTCAACGTCCTCTGCGTCCGCGAACTCACCGGCGGCATCTACTTCGGCTCTCCCAAAGGCCGCGAACAACGCGAAGGCGAGGAAGCCGCCGTCGACACCATGGTCTACCGCCGCTCTGAAATCGAACGCATCGCCCACGTCGCCTTCAAAGCCGCTCAAGGCCGCGACAAACGCCTCACCTCCGTCGACAAAGCCAACGTCCTCGCCGTCTCCGTCCTCTGGCGCGAGGTCATCGAAGAAGTCGCCCAACAATACCCCGACGTCACCCTTGACCACCTCTATGTCGACAACGCCGCCATGCAACTCATTCGCCGCGCTCCCGACTTCGACGTCCTCGTCACCGGCAACCTCTTCGGCGACATCCTCTCCGACGAAATGGCCATGCTCTCCGGCTCCCTCGGCATGCTCCCCTCCGCCTCCCTCGGCGAACTCAACGAACAAGGCCTCTCCTTCGGCATGTACGAACCCTCCGGCGGCTCTGCCCCCGACATCGCCGGTCAAGGCATCGCCAACCCCATCGCCCAAATCCTCTCCCTCGCCATGCTTCTCCGCCACTCCCTCGGCGCAACCCAAGCCGCCGACGCCATCGACACCGCCGTCTCCAAAACCATCGCCGACGGCTTCCGCACCGGCGACATCCACACCGGCGCCCCAGGCGAAACCCTCGCCACCACCGCCTCCATCACCGAAGCCATCCTCGAACGCCTGTAAACCCACAGCGTAGCTGCGTTGGTCACAACGCAGGCTGGAACAAGAATCCCAGCCTCAAAGATGTACCCCAAAATTCTTGCGATGCATGTAAGAATTCATACAACAAAAGTATGAAAACAACCGTCTCCGAAAAGGGACAAATCACCATTCCCAAGGCTCTCCGCTCCAAGCTCGGCCTCGAAACCGGAACCATCCTCGACTTTACCGAAGAAAACGGACGTCTCATCGCCGAGAAACGCACCCCCTCCGACCCCCTCCAAAAATGGAAAGGCTCTGCCTCCCTCCCCTTCGGTAAGACTACCCAGGACTACCTCGACAAACTCCGCGACCGATGATCACCGCCGTCGACACCTCCATCCTCGTCGACATCATCACCGACGACACCCAATTCATCGACGCCTCCTACCAGGCTCTTCAACTCGCTCGCAAGGAAGGCAAACTCATCACCTGCGAAGTCGTCCTCGCCGAGCTTCACCCTCTCCTCCAAAATCGCCTCCCCGAATTCCTTTCCGACTTCTCCATCGAATTCCTACCCCAGACCTTCTACTCCTCTCTCCTCGCCGGCGAATCCATGACCGCCTACCTCAAAAACAAAGGAAAGAAAGACCGCGTCCTCCCAGACTTCCTCATCGCCGCCCACGCCCTCCATCACGCCGACCGCCTCCTCACCAGCGATAGAGGCTTCCACCGCTCCTACTTCTCCAACCTCCAAATCCTTTCCCCCTGAAAACTTGGTAGCACCGGGCAGATTTGAACTGCCGACCCAAGGCTTATGAATCCTTTGCTCTACCCCTGAGCTACGGTGCCGTTTTTTAGGGGCGCTCGGAGTATACCCCAGCCCCAGTCCTGTCGATACAAAAAAGGCCCGCGAGCGCCCCGCTTGCCCATCGCCTTGCAAGCTTCTCCTCAGGACGGACCGCGAGCTTCACCTCGCCCCACAACCCAAGCCCAAGAAAAAAATCTGCGCGACATCCGCGCAAATCTGCGTGGCCAACGACAAATTCAATCCTTTCCATTCCGAGCAAAAAAAACTCTGCGAACCTCCGCGCCTCTGAAACTCCGCATCAAAAATACAAAAACCCTAGAACCCAGAATCCCCTTCCCAAAACCCCTCAACCTGCCCACGCTCCGCTTTCGCGATGCGAAAATCAGCTCTCTTGGCACTCGAAGACGGCCGCACCTTCTCCGGAACAGCATTCGGCCACCACGGAACAACCACCGGTGAGGCTTGCTTCAACACCTCCATGACCGGCTATCAGGAAATCATCACCGACCCCTCCTACCGTGGCCAAATCGTCACCATGACCTATCCCCAGCAGGGCAACTACGGCATCAACCCCGAGGACCACGAATCCTCCCAACCTCACGTCCGCGGTTTCGTCGTCGGCGAACTCTGCGACATCCCCTCCAACTGGCGCTCCCAACAAACCCTCTCCGACTACCTCGCCGAAAACTCTATCCTCGGTATCGACGACATCGACACCCGCGCCCTCACAAAACACCTCCGCTCCGCCGGCGCCATGCGCGCCTGCCTCACCACCGAGCTCGACGAAGCCGCCGCCATCCAAGCCGCCAAAGACTCTGCCCCCATGCTCGGTGCCGACTTCGTCAAAGAAGTCACCACCGATAAAACCTACTCCTGGGAAGGCGAATCCCGCCCCTGGACCGTCCCCTCGGTCGCCCAAAACATCCCCACCAACTACCTCCCCCTCCCCGAAATCAAATACAATATCGTCGCCTACGACTTCGGCGTGAAACGAAACATTCTCCGCTGCCTCCGCCAGCAAGGCTTCAACGTCACCGTCGTCCCCGCCACCACCAAAGCCGAGGACGTCCTCGCCATGAACCCCGACGGCATCTTCCTCTCCAACGGCCCCGGCGATCCCGCTTCCCTCGACTACATCCACACCGAAATCCGCAACCTCCTCGGCCGCACCCCCCTCTTCGGCATCTGCCTTGGCCACCAACTCCTCACCCACGCCACCGGCGGAAAAACCTTCAAACTCAAATTCGGCCACCGCGGCGGCAACCAACCCGTCAAAGACCTCCGCTCCGGAAAAGTCGACATCACCGCCCAAAACCACGGCTTTGCCACCAACGGCGACAACCTCCCCCCCGACACCGAAGTCACCCACATCAACCTCAACGACCAAACCGTCGAAGGCACCCGCTCCACCAAAGACCCCGTCTTCTCCGTCCAACACCACCCCGAAGCCGCCCCCGGCCCCAACGACGCCAAAAACTTCTTCAGCGACTTCATCGAACTCATCGAAGCATCCAAATAGCCGACCTCTCCCACACCCAAATTCGAGATGAAATTTTTGCGCAGCTAGGATTGTATACAATCCATTCATGAAACGCGCCACCCAACTCCTCCTCTCCACCCTTCTCTCCCAAGCCCTCTCCGCGGCCCCACTCGACCAGCCTAACATCCTCTGGATCATCACCGACGACCACCGTCCCGATTCCATCCAAGCTTACAATCGCGCCGTCTCAGGAAAAGACCACAGCCCGCTCGGCTACGTCGAGTCCCCACACACCGACCAACTCGCCTCCGAAGGCGTCCTCTTCACCAACGCCTTCACCAACTCCCCCGTCTGCGCCCCCTCCCGAGGCGCCATGCACTCTGGCCGCTACCCCTTCCGCTCCGGCCACTACGCCTTCGAACTCACTCACCAAGCACCCGATTTCGTCCGCCCCGTCATCTCTCAAACCCTCCGCGACCACGGCTACGCCACCGCCACCTTCGGCAAGGAGGACCACTACATCTACCGTTGGGGTCCCGGACAAGGCTTTCACAAAGGCCACTTCTTCGACCACTCCATCCACTTCAAGCACGACCTCCAAAAAAACGGCCTCGGCGATCTCTTCACCAAACTCAAATACGCCAAAGACAAAGACGGCCGCCTCCACAACGCCGGCAGCCAGGAAACCGTCGTCTACCCCGACGGCTCCACCCGCTCCTACCTCCTCAACCGCGACCCCTCCCAACTCGCTCCCGAAGACCGCGCCGGCATCGCACAGTCGAACCGCGAATTCGGCCTCCTTCGCGGCTACACCCGCAGCAGCAACCTCATCATCCTTGGCGGCACCAACCCCAAACCCGCCGGCCAAACCGTCGATGCCTACATCGTCAAAGAATTAACCAACTACCTCGCCAACGCCGGCCAAACCTACCCTGCCACCTGGGGCAAAACCCAATTCCAAGGCGCCGACCCCACCAAACCTCAATTCCTCCACCTCGGCTTCCACCTCCCGCACACCCCCGTCCTCCCTCCCAAAAGCTACCGCGACCGCTTCAAAACCAAAACCTACCAGGTCCCCGCCTTCGATAAAGAAGCCGAACTCGCCAGACTCCCTTCTCAAATCCAACGCATCTACAACTCCCTCAAAATCGACGGCCTCACGGAGTCCGAAAAACAAATCGCCATCCAAGACTACTACGCCTTTTGCTCCTACGGCGACACTCTCCTTGGCGAAGCCATCACCTCCTTCAAGAACTACTGCCAAACCCACCAGCAAGACTACCTCATCCTCTACGTCATCGGCGACCACGGCTGGCACCTCCACGAACAAGGCATCGAAGGCAAAACCGGCCCGTGGCGCCAATCCGTTGCCAACGCCGCCATCCTGGTCTCCTCAGACGACAAAAAACTCAAGCGCGGCTCCATCAACCGCGACCTCGTCGAATTCATCGACTTCGCCCCCACCTTCCTCACCGCCGCCGGACTCGACCCCAAGAGCCCCGACTTCGCCTACCTCGACGGCATCCCCCTTTTCGACACCATCCAATCCCCCGCCTCCCTCCGCGACTACATCATCGGCCAAACAACCGTCATTTGCGGCCCCCGCTCCTACCTCCACACCCACCGCTTCCGCTTCTCCATGCGCACCCGTCCCTTCCAAACCCTCGACCGTCCTGGTGAAATCGGCAAAGACCCCGAATGGGCCCTCAACGCCCCCCGCAACGAAGTCGAAATGGTCCTCTACGACCTCAAAACCGACCCCCTCGAACGCAACAACCTCGCCAACGACCTCCGCTACGCCAAACTCGCCGACTGGTTCCGCCAAAAACTTGGCAAAATCGTCCTCGGCGACGGCCGCATCGAATGCGACTGGTCCCAAGAAAACACCTACTCTCTCAGCAACTTCTACGCCGGCGCCCACGACCGAAAGGCGGACATCCCCCCCGCTCTCATCCCTCCGCCCAAACCTCCCAAAAAAGTGTCTCAAAACTGACACCCCACGAATCCTTTCCCTCGCGAACGGTTAGGAACGGTTGGAACGAAATCGAATCGTGCCAATCAAACCAACCAAATGAAATCGCGAACCTTACAACGCATGCTGATCACCGCCTGTCTCGCAGGCGCCTTCTCCTCCCTCGCCGAAGCCCGCATCGCTCCTCCCAGCGGCGGCTCCACCATCCCTGGCACCGGCACTCTTCTCGAAGAAACCTTCGAAGGAGCCGGCCCCATCGACGGAACGCTCACTGACACCGGACAAACCTGGTCCACTTCCCACGCACTCGCTGAGGGCGGCGGCTTCCTCTTCTCAAGCAACCCCGACAACGCCTTCGCCCTCGCAGGTGGAATATCTCTCCTCCCCAATCGCTCTTACACTCTCTCCGTCGATCTCTTCCCCTCCTCGAACGGCTCAAACCTCTCCGCCTTCCTCGGTCTCGGCTTCGCGACCCCCTCCTTCAATCTCAATACCCCCACCCTCGATGGCACCGTCGGCTTCATCTACAAAGCCAACAACAATATCGGCACCATCCGCGGAACCGGAAACAACATCGTCGGCAGCTTCAACCCCCCAGCCAACACTTCCTCAACCCTCAGCATCGAACTCGAAACTGGTAGCGACCTCACCAACACCCTCGCCACTTGGTCCATCGACAATGTCGATATCCTCTCCCGCACGGTCGACGCCAGCACCATCAATGGTGTCGTCCTCGGCGACTCCCCGAACGCCTCTGGCACCTTCGACAACCTCACCCTCACCGCCATCCCCGAGCCCTCCACCACCCTCCTTGGAGCTCTCGGACTCCTCTTCCTGAGCCACCGCCGACGCGCCTAAAAACCCAAAAATACTCCTGCCACCCTAAACCTCCGCCTTTCCGGGCCCCCATCCTCCGGAAAGGCGAATTTTTTGCTCTCCAACCCTCCTCATGGCGGGAAAGTCCCAGATTTCGCTCGAAAATATCCCGACCCCAGTCCATAGCCTCGCCTTCGCGCGCACGCGCCAACACGGACCATGAACACCGTCGTCGTCGGTCTCCAATGGGGAGACGAAGGAAAAGGAAAAGTCGTTGATCTGCTAACCGAACAAGCCGACCTCGTCGTCCGCGGACAAGGCGGGGCCAACGCCGGACACACCGTCATCGTTGGGGATAAGAAATACGTCCTCCATCTCATCCCTTCCGGCATCCTCTGGCCAAACAAACTCAACACCATCGGCAACGGCGTCGTCCTCGACCCCATTTCCCTCTGCGAAGAAATCACCACCCTCGAATCCCAGGGCGTCTCCATCACCCCCGGAAACCTTCTCATCTCCAATCGCTCTCATCTCGTCATCCCCCTTCATCGCGAACTCGATGCCGCCCGCGAGGCCAAGCTCGGCGACAACAAAATCGGCACCACCAAACGAGGAATCGGCCCCACCTACTCCGACAAAGCCAACCGCATCGGCATTCGCCTCACCGATGCACTCCGACCTGAAAAACTGCGCGAACTCCTCGAAATCCGCCTCCCCGATGCCAATGCCATCCTCGAACCCCTCGGACTCACGACCTTCACCGTAGATGGCCTCATCGCCCAACTCACCCCCGCCCTCGACCGCCTCCGCCCCCACATCACCGACATTATCCCCACCCTCCACAAAGCCTGGAAGAGCGACCAAACCATCCTCTTCGAAGGAGCCCAAGGAACCTTTCTCGACATCGACTTCGGCACCTATCCCTTCGTCACCTCCTCGAACACCACCTCCGGCGGATGTGCCACCGGCTCCGGCCTCCCCCCCAACGCCATCCAACAAGTCATCGGCGTCTGCAAAGCCTACACCACCCGCGTCGGCGCTGGCCCCTTCCCCACCGACAACGAAGAACTCGCCCAATACCTCCACAGCCTCGGACGCGAATTCGGCGCCACCACCGGCCGCGCCCGCTCCTGTGGTTGGCTCGATACCGTCCTCCTCCGCTACGCCTGCATGGTCAACGGCGTCACCGGACTCGCCGTCACCAACCTCGACGGCCTCGACGAACGCCAAACCATCGACATCTGCACCCACTACGACATCAATGGCGAAAAATTCGAATACCCCCCCGCTGACCGCGACGCTTGGAACCATATCAAACCCATCTACGAAACCCTCCCCGGCTGGCAGAGCGACACCACCAACTGCCGAACCTGGAACGACCTCCCCGAAAATGCTCAAGCTTACCTCAACCGCCTCTCCGAACTCGCCGGAGCCCCCGTCTCCCACATCGGCATCGGCCCCGGCCGCGACCAAACAATAGTCGTCTAAATATCTCTTCGAATCCTCCGCTTCTCCGCGCCTCTTCGTCAAAAGAAATGCCCGACCAACCCTCCAACATCCCCACCCATATCGCCATCATCATGGACGGCAACGGGCGTTGGGCCAAAGAACGCGGCCTTCCCCGACGCGACGGCCACCGCGCCGGAGCCGAATCCGTCCGCGAAGCCGTCGAAACCTGTAAGGAACTCGGCGTCCAATACCTCACCCTCTACGCCTTCTCCTCCGAAAACTGGAACCGCCCCCAAACCGAGATTGACGCCCTCATGCTCCTCCTCGACCGCTTCCTCTCCGAAAAACTCCCCGAGCTCGACAAGCAAGACGTCCGCCTCCACACCATCGGCCACATCGAACGCCTCCCCGCCAAAAACCAAAAACGCCTCGCCGAAGCCAAAGAAAAAACCAAGAACAACTCCTCTCTCAACCTCATCCTCGCCCTCTCCTACGGCGCCCGTGAAGAAATCACCGAAGCCACCCAGCGCATCGCCGCACAAGCCGCCGCCGGCACCCTCAACCCCACCACCATCTCCAACGAAACCGTTGCCCAACACCTCCACACCGCCAACTTCCCCGACCCCGACCTCCTCGTCCGCACCTCCGGCGAACTCCGCCTCTCCAATTTCCTCCTCTGGCAACTCTCTTACGCCGAAATCGTTGCCACGCCCACATACTGGCCCGACTTCAAAAAATCCCACCTCCTCGCAGCCGTCGCCGAATACTCCCGCCGGCACCGCCGCTTCGGCGCACTTTAGACAAATCGAAAATCATTAGGAGCTTTCCCCAACCCATGCTAAGTCTCGCGACCGCGCCATGGCCGACGAAGAATTTCAAGACACCCTTCTTCTCGTAGACTCTGAAATTGAGTTCCTCGACTGGGCCACCAAATTCCTCGAAGCCCCCGGTCTCAGAATCCTCCGTTGCGACGATTCCGAAAAAGCACTCAAAGTCGTCGCTTCGACTCAAGTCGACCTCGTCCTCGCCGACTTCCAAACCCAACCCGACGACGGCCTCAACCTGCTCGAAAAAATTCGCGCCCAAAAACCTGGCACCATCGTCATCCTCCTCGCCGGCTTTCCCACCACCTCGCAAATCATCGAAGCCACCCGTCGTGGCGCTCGCGATGTCCTGCGCAAGGAATCACTCAACTTCGAACTCCGCCCCGTTGTCGAATCCGCTTTCCAACTCGTCGACCAACGCCGCACCGCCAACCAGCCCGAACAAAAACTTCCCGTCGCCGATGCCCGCGTGAAGATGATTGGCAACTCCCGCCCCATTCAGGAAGTCTTCAAAACCGTCGGCCGTGTCGCTCCCTCCGAAGCCCCCATCCTCGTCACCGGTGAGTCCGGCACCGGCAAAGAACTCATCGCCACCGCCATTCACGAATACTCTACCCGTCGAAAGAACGAATTCCTAGCCATCAACTGCGGGGCCATTCCAGAAAACCTCCTCGAATCTGAACTCTTTGGGCACGAAAAAGGTGCCTTCACCGGTGCCGTTGCACGCCGCGCCGGTCGCTTCGAACAATGCGACGGAGGCACTCTCTTCCTCGACGAAATCGGGGAAATGCCCCAATCCATCCAAGTCAAGCTCCTCCGAGTTCTCCAAGACGGAACCTTCTCTCGTGTTGGCTCCAACGAAATGCTCTCCTCGGACGTCCGCATCGTCGCCGCAACCAACAAAGACCTCGCCAGCGAAGTCGCCGAAGGAAACTTCCGGGAAGACCTCTACTACCGGCTCAACGTTGTTGAAATCCACCTCCCCCCTCTCCGCAAACGCCCGGAAGACATCCCCCTCCTTGCCGAATTCTTCCTCCAACGCCTCGCCCGCAAGTACGGCCTTGCTCGTATCAAACTCTCCGAAGAAGCCATCGAAGCTCTCAAAAAACACCGCTGGAATGGCAACGTCCGCGAGCTCGAAAACACCATGGCCCGGGCCTGCGCCCTCGCCGATTCCTCCATCCTCCTCGGCAACGACATCCCCTTCGCCCGTTCCCCCTGGTCCACGGTCCACCAAGTTCAAACGGCCCTCGATTCCCTGCTCGGAATTGGCGAAGAATACGAAGAATCCGAAGACATCCTCGACTGGGTTCAAAAACTACTCGCCGAACGAGCCCTCGAAACCGCAGAAGGCGCCTTGAAAAACGCCGCCATCCAACTCCGCTGCTCGCAAGCCAAACTCAAAAAAATCCTCGGCAACGCTGCTAAAGACTAGATCCCTCGTCGCTCAAAAAACGAAGATCTTGCAAAAACTGACCTTGCAGTCCTCTCGTCTTCGACCCAAACAGACACTTCTCTGGCAACAACACTGCAATTTCACCCGTTGAAGCAATTCATCCACCGGGCCGAGAACTTAGAGATCGTGATCGATCGTCTTCAGCTCAATGTAGAGCTCATTGCATCGCTCCAACAATGGCGACATATCCCTCTTCTGCTGCGCCAAATGCCGACGCACCCCCTCAAACAATCCCGCATACTCCACAAAAAATCCCCTCACCCCCTCTTTGTAATCCGCCACCAAAGCATCGACAAACGGCGTCCGACTCGAAGCAGCCTTCTCCTCAAACCACTTGACCAACTCATTGGAAGTCGCCCGCGCTTTCACCAATCCGACTCCAAAAACTAACGCAGCCACCCCTAACAACACCAACCCTGCCCAATTCGAAACCAACGCTCCCAGAATTCCTGCCACCGCCACCACCATCAAAGTCAATGCCACATAGCGGCGCAACAATCCCCTCCTCGACTCCATTTGCAAATCCAACATCGTCCGCATCTTCTGCTCAACAACCGCTTTTCGCGAAGCCCGCCCCAGACGCTTCGCAAACCGCTCCTTCGCCCCCTGAAACCCATCCGAATCGCCATTAAACTTCGGCGCAGTGAAACCCAAACGCTCCTCCAGCCGGGGCACCACGCTTTCCCAATGCTCCCCACAAGTCTTCAACAACTCATCACCATCATTCTCCGCCTTCTGCTCAATCGCCTCCTTCACCGCTTCAATAAAACCCTTCTCGATCTCACTCGACGTCTCATCCTTTCGAAACAAAGAAACCACCGACCGCAACAACGACGTTCGCGAACGAATCAAGTTTGCCGCCTCCCTCGCCTGATCTCCAAACACCTTGCCCAACCCCGAAAACTTCTCTCCCAAACGTTGCGCATGCCGCTCCCGCTCATGCTCGACCTCAGCCTCCAACTCCCGCAAAAAACCTTTATCGCCCTCAAGATTCCGCGAACCCCGCTCCAACCGCTCCTCGATCTGCCGCAACGTCGCTGAAGAAGCATCCCGAATCTCTCGCAAAACCCGCTTCCGTTCCGGTGAGTCCGTCACCACCCGAGAAATGAACTGCTCCATCTCCGGGAAACCACTCTCCCGCCACAACTTCGTCTGAATCGGCTCGCACTCTTTCGCCTCAAAAGCCTGCTTGCCCGAAACCGCAAAAACCTCCGGTGCCTCCCCAATCCGCTGAATCGCCAAATCCTTCAGGTGCTCCCGAATCACCACGATATCCTTTTCCTCCCGCTGATCACTCTGCTGTATCACAAGCACCAACTTCCCCTTCAGATCCTTTGCATGACTCGCAATGAAATCCCACGTGGCCGCTCCCCACGGATTCGTCACTGGAAACACAAAAAGAATGAGATCAGCCACCGGCAAAAAACGCTCCGTTATTGACTGATGGCCACGTTCCACCGAATTGGTGCCCGGCGTATCCACAATATTGAAGTCCTGCAAAAACTCCATCTTTCGGTAGCGTTCCTCCAACACATCCGTCACAAATTCCTCCCGCTCCTCCTCGCCATAGCGATACCATTGCACTCGACTCGTTTGCGGCAAAATATTCACCTCACACAACTCCCGTCCGAACAAGCCATTGATAAACGTCGACTTCCCGGCATTCACCTCCCCACAAACGACAAACAAAAACGGATTCGTCAGCGCCGAAAGAAAGTCTTCCTCTTCACGAAACCTCTCGGGCTCAACCCCCGCTTCTTTCGCCAACTGCTGAACACCCGCAACAACGGCAGAGAGCCTTTCCCGTGTCGCAAAATAGCGCTCCCCGAACATGCCCCACAATTAGGGCTGCTGCGCGCCCTTCAACGCAATCAACTGCGACACCGTGATAAACCGGAACCCCTTGTTCAACAGCGCGTCCAGCGTCGATGGCATCGCATCGACAGTCGTCGAGTGAAGGTCGTGCGCCAGCACGATCGAACCGCTCTTTGTCCCACTCAAAATTCGCGAACGAACCACCGAAGTCCCCGGACGCTTCCAATCAAGGGGATCCACATCCCACAAAATCGTTGGATAACCATACTCACTCCGAATCATCTCCCGCTGCCGGGTCAACAAAGCTCCATACGGAGGGCGCATCGTCCGGGGCTGCACCCCCGTCGCCCGCACAATCGCATCTCGCGTTCGATCCAACTCCTTCCTCACCCCCGCATTCGAAAGCTTCGTCAAGTTGGGATGATTATAAGTATGATTCCCCAACTCATGACCTTCCGCTACGATACGTCTCGTAATTTCAGGATAACTATCCACGCTATTCCCAATCACATAAAACGTCGCCTTGATGTTTCTCTGGCGCAGAATATCTAACAATCGCGGAGTATTCTTGGGATGTGGTCCATCGTCGAAAGTCAGCGCGATAAAATTACCCACCCCCCGAACACTCGAATAAGTCACTCCCGCCTCCGAACCGAAATCCGAACGCAAATTCAAAGACGGATTTTGCAACCCTGGACGAGCATACGGAGGCGTCTGATAACCCGGATTCGGCTGCACCGTCACTTTGGGCGGAGCTGTAATAGTCTGTGTCGCCGCTTGCTCTTTTTCTGAGGAACAAGCCCACAAAGTAAGTCCAGTGGTCAAAATGAGAAAGAGGCGCTTCACGAGGGTTGATAGTGGGGTTTTGCCAACCATTTCAATTGGCACGAGCTTGTATCCCCCTCACCCCAGTCTGTCACGCGCGGTTTTGGTCAGCTCATCTTCAACACCTTCCGTCGCACCAACTCCAAAACCGACTGACTCACCTGCTGCTTGAAGCTACGGCGATTACGCGGATGGCATTGCCGAATCACGACCGGTTCCTCTCCCCGCTGCCCAATACCCAGAAAAACCGTCCCAACCGGCTTCTCCTCACTCCCCCCCCCTGGGCCCGCAATTCCCGTCACCGCCACCGCTATCTCGGCCCCACTCCGCTCCAACGCCCCCAAAACCATCTCTCGGCAAACCTCCTCACTCACCGCTCCAAACTGCTCCAAGCTGCCCGCCGAAACACCCAACAACACCTCCTTCGCCCTGTTCGCATAAACCACAAAACCAAAAGTCAGCGCCTCACTGGCACCCGGAACATCCGTCAACCGATCGGCAATCAGCCCCCCCGTACAACTCTCCGCCACCGCCAGACGAATCCCCCGCTCCTTCAACTCCTGCACCACCACCTCCGGCAAACCCCGTCCATCATCACTCACCAAGTACTTCCCAAACGCCCCCTCGGCCAACTCCCGCGCCTTCACAATCACTTCCGGAGACCCCATCAATCGCAAATCCAACTCGCCCAAACGGGCACAATAACCAAACTCCAATCCCTCAATCCCCTGCAACTCCTCATCCACCCCCTCATGAAAAGAACTCTCCCCAATCCCCACAAACTTCAACTCCACCACCTCTCCTGCCTTCTCAATTCCCGCCAACGCCCGCAACCTCGGCACCACTTCCGCCTCAAACATCGGATGCAGCTCCCGCGGCGGTCCCGGCAATAAAAAAATCGCACACGCCGACGCCTTCCCCAATCGCGGCGGAACATACACCCCGGGAGCTGTCCCATTCGGATTCGGCAACACATCGGCCCCCACCGGCACCAGCGCCTGCTTCCGGTTCGCCTCCGGCATCGCTCCGTAACCCCTCTTCGCGAAAAATTCCCGCATCGTCCGCACCGCCTGTTCATCCTCGATCATCTCCACCCCAATCACCTCGGCCGTCGCCTCCCTCGTCAAATCATCAGAGGTCGGTCCCAAACCTCCCGTGACAATCAACGCATCACAACGCTGCACCGACTCTTCCATCGCCACTTGAATCGCCTCCCCGTCTGGCACCGTCGTCTGCCTTTGCACTCGCAAACCCAACTTCAACAACTGATCGCCCATCCAATGCCCATGGGTATTCAGCGTCGATCCCAACAACAACTCCGTCCCCGTGTTCAAGATCTCGATGCGCACGCCCGAGCTTCGCCCGCTTCGCGAATTCCTCAACTAGGAATCTCACTCTCCGCCCACACCACTTCCGGCGCGTCACCCCACAACTGCTCCAAGGCATAATGCTCGCGCATCTCCGCATGCAACACATGCACCATCACATCAAAATAATCCAACACCACCCAGCGCGTCACAGCCTTCCCCTCACTGTGCGAAGGCTTCTCCCCCGTCCGCTCACTCACCCCCTTCGAAACATCCCGCAAAATCGCTTTCAAATGCGGCATCGAACTCCCCGAACAAACCACCATAAAATCCGTCAAACTCGACAACCCACGCAAATCCAGCACACGAATATCCTCCGCCTGAATTTCTTCCGCCGCCCGCGCACAGGCCACCGCCAGCTCTTTCCCTTTAACTTGCATTCTGAGCAACAAACCCCACCGAATTTTTTCGTCACCATCAAGTCTCCTCGACGTCTGAAAAAGTGGAGCATAGCGGAGTCGAACCGCTGACCTCTTCAATGCCATTGAAGCGCTCTACCAACTGAGCTAATGCCCCTTCTCGCGGGCCGCGACACTTAGCCGACCCCCGCCACCCGCGCAAGCTTAGAATTCTAAGCTCGCTGGGCCGTCCCACTCCTCCAAACGCTCGCAAATCCCCCGCACCTGCTCCTCAAAATCCTCCCAACTCGTCGTCAACGTCCACTCCGCCAGCCCCCCCACCTCCGCTACTCGGGGCCGCAACTCTCCCTCAAATTCACTTCCCTTCACCCACTCCAAACCCGCACTGCCTTGCCCCAAGCCGGAAACCCGCCACACCTCCCTCTCCCCCCCGGGCACCCGCTCATTCGCCACAACCCGCAAACGCTCACCCACCGGCAAAAACGCCACCCGCACCCTCGCCCCCAAGTCCCGCCCCCGCAACCACTCCGCTATCGAAAAAAGCGCCGCCACCGCTCCAGAATCACTTTCCTCTCCATACTCGACCGCCAACACGACCATCCCCGAACCTGTCTCCGTCTCCCGGTCCACCCAAAAACTCTTCCACAACCGCCCCCCCCTCTCATAACCATTCTCTGCCCTCACCTCATAACCCAGATTATTCGGTCCCAAGCTCCCCTCAATCAAAGCCGCCACCCCACGCATCCGAAACTGCCCGTCTTCCGAATCAAAATCCCGCGCCCCGATAAGATCCTCCAACTTCCGCACCGCATCCCGCAACGAAGCCGAATCATAATCAGCTGCCGCATACTCCAACTGCGTCAACTCATTCACCTCCTCTTTTCCCACCTTCAAAAACAAGGCAATACCCACCGACAACGCCAAACCCGCCGGCAAAAACACAATCACCGCCTTCCAGACCCACGGCGACTTCTCACTCTCATCCTCACTCATACACTAAAAATCGAGTAACTGCAGAATCTCATCGACCACCCGCCGGTGTACTCCGCCATCTCCAAGCCTTCCAGTCACCCTGCGCAACCTCGCCCCATACTCTCCCCGTGCAACTGGATCCTCCAGCATCCCCAGCACCCAATCCCTCAAAACACCCGCACTCAACTCATTCTGCAAAAATTCCGGGGTCACTTCCCGCCCAGCCAACACGTTCACAATCCCGATATGATCAATCTTCACCAACGCCTTCCCCACCATCCAAGTCAGTGGCGCCACCCGATAAACCAAACAATGCGGCAAACCAAACCACGCCGCTTCCAACGTCGCTGTCCCGCTCGCCATCACCCCACACCCTGCCCGCTGCATCAGCTCCGCACTCGTCCCCACCCGAATCGTCACCAAATCATCTTCCGCTACCAACTCCCGCATCTGCCTCTCTAAAGTCTCCGACACCGCCGGCACCTCGAATCGCAACTCCGGCCGCTCTTTCCTCAACAAACGCGCCGCCTCTAACATCTCAGGAAACAACCGCTCCACCTCCCTCCTCCGACTTCCCGGAAACAACCCCACCAACTTCTCATCCCGCTCCACCTCGATCACCTTCTCACGCAACTCATCCACAATCGGATGACCCACCCACTTTCCCTCACATCCGCCCTCCGCCAACACCTCTACCTCAAACGGAAACAAACACAGCACCGCATCCAGCCACTTCGCCATCTTCGGAATCCGGCTCCGCTTCCAAGCCCACACCTGCGGACAAACATACTGCACAATCTTCATCCCTGGAAACCGCTCCCGCACCGCCTTCGCCAGCCGCAAATTGAACCCCGGATAATCAATCAACACCAGCACCCGCGGACGCCTCTCCTCAATCTCCGCCAAAGTCTCGTGAAACCGCTCCCGAAACCACCCATACTGCTTCAACACATCCCAAATCCCCATCACCCCCGCCCGCTCCACCCAGTCCCGCGTCCCTCCCGCCTCAGACATCCGCGCCCCCCCCCACCCCGCAAACTCACTCTCCCC
>JBCCZX010000038.1:0-19609 GCA_039186735.1 Verrucomicrobiota bacterium
CCCAATGCCCCCCCCGCCCCGACTGGGAACCCCAAATCCTCAAAGACTGCGCCCAACGCCTCGGCTACGAATTCTAATCAACAGAAAATCCGTGCTCTCGGAACCCTCTTCTACAAATCAGAAAAAGACAGAACACTTAGCGCCTTGGCGTCTTAGCGGTTCAAAAATCTAAACCGATGCCCTACCAAAACATCGCCCTCCACACCCTCACCACCAAGCCCTGGTCCATCACCGAGTGCATCGAAAACTACGCTCAACGCGGCATTGGCGGCATCTCCATCTGGCGTGAAACCGTCGAAGGCGAAAACCTAGCCTCCGTCAAAAAACACTACCGCGACGCCGGCCTCACCCCCGTCTCCTACGTCCGTGGCGGCTTCTTCCCCGCCCTCACCGCCGAAGAACGCACCGCCAACATCGAAACCAACCGCCAATGGCTTCGCGACGCCGCCGAACTCGGCATGCCCTCCGTCGTCCTCGTCTGCGGCGCCGCCGACGGCCAATCCCCCCTCACCAACCGCAACCAAATCCGCGACGGCATCGCCGCCATCCTCGACGACGCCAAGAATCTCGGCCTCGACCTCCTCATCGAACCCCTCCATCCCGCCTACTGCGGCAACCGCAGCGCCATCCCCACCCTCAAAGCCGCCAACGACCTCTGCGCCGAATTCAACTCACCCCATCTCAAAGTCGCTGCCGACGTCTACCACCTCTGGTGGGACCACGAACTCCAATCCGAACTCGCCCGCTGCGCCTCCAACAACTGGCTCGCCGCCTACCACATCTGCGACCACAAAGCCGAACCCTCCGACCTCCTCAACGACCGCGCCATCATGGGCCAAGGCTGCGCAAACCTTGCCGAAATCGACCAATGGATCGTCCAAGACAACAACTTCCAAGGCCTCCGCGAAATCGAAATCTTCTCCCACCACTGGTGGTCCCAAGACCAAAATCACTACCTCGACCAAATCCTCCACGCCTACAACACCATCTACCAAAATCCATGAATCCAAATCCTCCCTTCTCTCCGTTACCTCCTGTTAAAAAAGATATCCAAGTAAAACCCAAACTCCTTCCCTCCCAACCTCCTGTTCAAAAAAAACCACAAACCCAAAACTCTGCGACCTACTGTTCAAAACAAAATCTGAAAACTAACAAACGAGCACTCTAACAAACCTCATGAAAACCATCGGCATCATCCTCAACGGCGTCACCGGACGCATGGGCACCAACCAGCACCTCGTCCGCTCCATCCTCGCCATCCGCGAACAAGGCGGAATCCAATGCGGCGACACCACCATCATGCCCGACCCTATCCTCACCGGGCGCAACGAAACCAAACTCAAAGCCCTCGCCGAAAAATACGGCGTCGAAAAATACTCCACCGACCTCGACGCCACCCTCGCCGACCCCCACTACGAAGTCTTCTTTGACGCCTCCGGCACCCCCTACCGCATCCCCTTCCTCGAACGCGCCATCGCTGCCGGCAAACACGTCTACTGCGAAAAACCCACCGCCTCCGATTTCTCCGAAGCCCTCCGCATCGCCGAAGTCGCCGAAGCTGCCGGCGTCAAAAATGGCACCGTCCAAGACAAACTCTGGCTCCCCGGCATCCTCGCCTTCAAAAAACTCAAGGAAGACGGCTTCTTCGGCGACATCCTCAGCGTCCGCGGCGAATTCGGCTACTGGGTCTTCACTGGTCACGACGACAACCGTCCCCCCCAACGCCCCTCCTGGAACTACCGCGACGAAGACGGCGGCGGCATCATCATCGACATGCACTGCCACTGGCGCTACGTCATCGACAACCTCTTCGGAAAGGTCACCAAAGTCATCTCCCACGCCGCCACCCACATCCCCGAACGAATCGACGAACAAAGCCAAGCCTACAAGTGCACTGCCGACGACTCCGCCTACGCCATGTTCAAAACCGACACCGGTGTCCTCTGCCAATTCAACTCCTCCTGGAACGTCCGCGTCCGCCGCGACGACCTCCTCGTCATGCAAGTCGACGGCACCAAAGGCTCCGCCATCGTCGGCCTCCGCAAATGCTGGGCCCAGTCCATGGACAACACCCCCGTCCCCGTCTGGAACCCCGACATCGACAGCCCCATCGACTACTACGACGGCTGGGAAGAAGTCTCCCCTGGGGAATGCGACAATGCCTTCAAAGCCCAGTGGGAACTCTTCCTCAAACACGTCGTCGCCGACGAACCCTTCCCTTGGACCCTGCGCGAAGGCTCCAAAGGCGTCCAACTCGCCGAACTCTCCTGGACCTCCCACAACGAAGAACGCTGGGTCGAAGTCCCCGCTATTTAACCTCTCGAGAACGTTGATAATGAACACTTTGGACTCATCCTCCGACCAGCTTCAATCTCGTCACCGCCTTGCCGCGTCGGATTCCCGCCATCCAAAAAAAAGAATCGAGTAGAAATGCCGGACCCCGAAACCACCTCCAGCCCCATCCCGATCCTTTTCCACGACTTCGGGATTGCCGCTCGAGAAAGTCACCACAATGACGACTTCGAAATGCCATGGACAAACCATGATTTTTTAAAAGTCATCTGCTTCAACCAAGGCCGCGCCGACCTAATTTGCAACAACATCTCGATTCGAGTCCAACCGGGCACACTCGTTCTCATTCCCCCGAATCACACTCATCGGATTGTCGACCACCTCAATCATCCGGTCTCCCTCCACCTCCTCGCCGTCCGCCCCGACCAACTCTCCGTGATCGAAAAACGAGACAACCTCCACGCCCCCACCCCCCTGATCCTCCACCGCTCCGAACGACTCCAACGCCTTCGCGATACCTTCCGCTACCTCATCCAGCAACAAGTCCACCGTCAAGACGGTTGGCGTACGATGATGCTATCCATCGCGAACGAAATCCTCGTCCACCTCATCCGTCACGGACAACCCATCCAAAACAATCTCTCCTCAGACGAAGAAAGCTCCGCGCGCGTCCAAAGCTACATCGACGAACTCAGAACTGAATTCGTCGCCAACGAATCACTCGATGACGTCAGCCATCGCCTCGGCATGAGCCGCCGCAGCTTCACCCAACACTTCCGCAAGCTCACTGGCGAATCACGGCTCCAAGTCGTCAACCGCCTCCGCATCGAAAATGCCTGCCGCCTTCTCAGTGAATCAAACACCACCATCCAAGGCATCTCCTGGGACTGCGGCTTCCAAGAACTCTCCACCTTCTACCGCGTCTTCAAGCGCCAAACCGGCCTCACACCTCTCGAGTTCCGAGAGAACCTGACCAAGCAATCGGACTCCTCTCCCGGTTAACTCTTGCCAAAACCAACAATTCAAATTTGCCCAAATCACAACTA
The DNA here is from genome assembly GCA_039186735.1 of Verrucomicrobiota bacterium. Lineage (GTDB taxonomy): Bacteria > Verrucomicrobiota > Verrucomicrobiia > Verrucomicrobiales > Akkermansiaceae > Roseibacillus. The sequence goes on from JBCCZX010000038.1 coordinate 3,339, forward strand.
AAATTAGATTTATAAATAAGGGAAAAAGTCAGATAATGCCCGAATACAGAATTCAATGTCGCCTCCCTCATCCAGAATCTGGTCCCTCGAAATCGTCCCCGCCCACGCCTCTCAAGTGACCCTTTTTCAAAATCTCGTCGACGAAGTCTTCATCACTCTCATTCCCGGCTCCGACCCTCTCAAGACCATCCCCGCCATCAAACAGGTCCACGAAGCCGGCTTTCTAGCAGTCCCTCATGTCACCGCTCGCGGATTTCAATCCCTTGCACAACTCAACGACTTCTTCTCCGCCACGCGCGAACTTGGCGTTCAAAAAGCCCTCATTCTCGCCGGTGGTCTCGGACAACCCGCTGGCCCCTTCACCGAAAGCCTCGACCTCCTCAAAACCGAATCCCTCCAAAATGCCGGTCTCCAAACTATCGCCTTCGCCGGTCACCCCGAAGGCAACCCCGAAGACCCAGAATCTTGGGCAAATCTTCTCCAAAAAAAAGCCTTCCTCGACGAGACCAAGCTCAACATGGAAATCGTCACCCAATGGTCCTTCTCACCAGACGCTGTCTCGAACTACATCTCCCGCCTTCGCTCCCAAGGCATCCAAGCCCCGGTCAAAGCCGGAATCGCCGGACCCTCCTCCCTCAAAACCCTTCTCAAATACGCCAAGACCTGCGGCGTCACCGCAGCAAAGGAAGTCCTCCGCAAACAAGGATTCAACCTCGGGCGCCTCTTGATGTCGAACAACCCCCAAGAAACCGTTCGCTCTATCCAAGGCACCCCCCACTTTCACCTCTACCCCTTCGGCGGCCTCCAAAAGTCCGCCAAATGGCTCCAAGAACAACGCCAATCCCTCGCAGCATAACTCTCAAACTCACACTCACCATGACCCAAAACCAGACCCAAAGCCTCGAAAAAAAAATCCAAGCAAGCGGAGGTAACCCAGTCGATATGCTCCGGCACGCTCAAGTCGGTGGCTACGCCTTCCCCTTCGCACCGGAATACACCAACTGGCACGAAGAACAACTCGCCTGGAATGAAAGCGTCGTTCTCTTCGACCAATCCTTCCACATGACCGACGTCTACTTCGAAGGCCCGGACGTCAAAAAACTCCTCTCCCTCATTGGCATCAACTCCCTCAAGAATTTCGGCAAATACAAAGCCAAACAACTCGTCGCTTGCAACGAAAACGGACACGTCATCGGCGATGCCATCCTCTTCGGCTTCAGCGAGGAAAAGATCAGCATCGTTGGCCGTCCTTCCGTCGGCAACTGGGCCGAATTCCAAGCTCGCAAAAACAACCTCGATCTCGAAATCACTCGCGACGAACGCACCGTCTCCAATGATGGCTCCCGCATGATCTACCGCTACCAAATCCAAGGACCCAACGCTCTCGAACTCATCAAAGCCGTTCATCAGGGTGAATTCCCCGACATCAAATTTTTCAATCTCGGCGACCTCAAAATTGCCGGCAAACAAGTCCGGGCTCTCAACCACAACATGTCACGCATGGGCGGACTCGAACTCCATGGCCCCGCTGAAGACCGCGATGAAATCTTCGATGCCATCCTCGCTGTCGGCGACAAGTTTAACCTGAAGCTCGGCGGCAGCCGCGCCTACTCCACAGTCTCCCCGGAAAGCGGATGGATCCCCTCACCGATGCCAGCCATCTTCGCCGGCGACCACATGAAACCCTACCGCGAGTGGCTCAGCGCCGACGGCTTCGAAGCCAACGCCTCCCTCGGCGGTAGCTTCTACTCAGACAACATCGAAGACTATTACCAAACCCCCTGGGACCTCGGCTACGGACGCCATCTCAAGTTCGATCACGATTTCATTGGCCGCGACGCTCTTGAAAAACTCGCCCAACAACCCAACCGCCGAAAAGTCTGGCTCCGCTGGAATAGCGACGACATCGCCCGGGTCATGAACAGCCACCTTCAGGAAGGCACTCCCTTCAAATTCATGGAATCGCCCAATGCCTACTACTCCACCCTTCCCTTCGACCGCGTCATGGAAGGCGACAGCATGATTGGCCTATCCACCTACACCGTGTATACCGCCAACGTCCGCTCTTGGTTCTCTCTCTCCATGATCGACGAAGCTCACGCCATTGATGGCAAGGAAGTCACCGTCGTTTGGGGAGAAGAAGATGGAGGATCTCGCAAACCCAATGTCGAACCTCATCAACAAACCGAGATCAGGGCCACAATCAGTACGGAACGTCTCAATGCCCACGCCTGAAAACCAAAAAATCTTCCGCCTCCTCGCCAGCTGTCCCGATCAAATCGGTCTCGTCGCCCGCGTCACCAATTTCATCGCCAGCAAAGGAGCCAACATCCGCCAGGCAAACCAGTATGAAGACACCCGCACCCGCACCTTCTTCATGCGACATTCCATCGAGGCCGACAACTACCCCGGCACCGCCGAAGACTTTGCCAAGGAATTCGCCCCCCTCGCCGAGGAACTCGCCATGAACTGGAGCATCGTTGACTCCTCCCGCCGCAAACGCGTCGTCTTTCTCGTCAGTAAACACGATCACTGCCTCTCCTACCTCCTCCACCGCTGGAAAGTCGGCGACCTCTTCTGCGACATCCCCTGCGTCATCTCGAACCACGAAGACCTCCGCGACCTGGTCGAATGGCACGGCATTCCCTTCCACCACGTCCCCGTTCCCAAAGAACCCTCCGCGAAACAAGCCGCCTTCGAAGAAACGGCCCGGCTCATCGAAGAAGCGAACCCGCACACCATCGTCCTCGCCCGTTACATGCAGATCTTCCCCTCCTGGCTTTGCGAAAAATACCGCCACCGCGTCATCAATATCCACCACAGCTTCCTCCCGTCCTTCGTCGGAGCCAAACCCTATCACCAAGCCAAGGAACGTGGCGTCAAACTCATCGGCGCCACCTGTCACTACGTTACCGAAGATCTCGATGCCGGCCCCATCATCGAACAAGACGTCGCCCGTATCCGCCACAGCGATTTCATCAAAGACATGATTCGCCTCGGCAAGGATGTCGAAAATACCGTCCTCGCAAAAGGTCTTCGCTTCCACCTAGCCGACCGCGTCCTCGTTCACAACAACTCGACCGTTATCTTCGAATAAACCCATGCTCTCCCGCTTCCTCGCCGCACTTTTTATCCTCGCCCTCTTCATGGGACCCGGCCCTGGCGCTACAGCGATCGACGGCACCCCCGATCAACCCGCAATCTGGTTCGGCATTCCCGCCCTCTACCTCTGGACCCTCTTCTGGTTTGTCGTCATGGCATCCTGCGTTGCAACCGCTGCTCTCACCATCTGGAAGCAGGAATCCCCGTAGCTCATGCTCGCCGCTTCTTCCACCAGCCTCGGCAACACCCCTTACTTCGTCCTCGCAGGCTACCTCCTTCTTCTCCTAATCCTCGGAATCCTTTCCCTACTCAAAAGCCGCGAAGCCAAAGATGCCGAATCGGACTACTACCTCGCCGGACGGAACCAAGGCATCCTCGTCACCTCCCTCACCATCATGGCAACCTACTTCTCCGGCTTCGCCATCCTCACCTTCCCCGGTTGGATCTACTCTCACGGTATCCCTCCCATGCTCTACGCCCTCAACCTCCCCGTCGCTGCAGCTGCCATCTTTATCCTAGGCAACAAAATCCGTGCCGCCGGGCAAAAACACGGCTTCGTCACTCCTGCCGACATGATCACCCATCACTACGGCGAATCTCGTATCCTCCGCAGCCTCATCGTAATCACTGGAGCCCTCTACGCCATCCCCTACATCATCATGCAAGTCAAAGCCGGAGGCGAACTCGCCGAAGGCCTCTTCAAAGAAACCCCTCCGTTTCAACTCTTCGGAAGCGAGATCACCATCTACGAAACCGGCGTCTTCGCCCTCGCACTCATCACCATGCTCTACGTCCTCGTTGGTGGTATGCGCTCCGTCGCGTGGACCGATGTCATCCAAGGCCTCCTCCTCCTCAGCGCGATGCTCATATCAGGATTCGCCATTTTTCACGCCCTCGACGGCCCCGGGAACTACTTCCAACAAGTCTCTCAACTTCCCGGAAACTTCCTCACCATGCCTGCCCCCGGACAACCTTTCAACGCCTCTGCCGCCCTCACCTTCTGCCTCTTCGCCTCCCTCGCATCAGTCATTCAGCCCTCTCAATGGATGCGCTTCTACTCGGCGAAATCACGTGACACCCTTCGCAAAACCTCTCTCATCTTCGCCACCGTCCTCCCCACGTGCTTTCTCGTCGGCGTCTTTCTCGTCGGCCTCGGCGGACAAGTCCTCTACCCCTCCGGCTCCGAAGAAGCCGCGGCCAACCTCGCCCGCCCCGATCAAATCGTCATCACTGTCGTCACCAACATTCTACCCGAACTCTTCGGCTCCTTCGGCATCTTTATCGTCACTCTCATCCTCGTTGCTGTGATGGCAGCCTCAATGTCCACTGCCGACTCCGCCCTCCATGCCCTCTCCGGCATTGTCACTCGCGACATCTACAAACCCCTCCGCCCCGCCTCTTCCGAAAAAGAACGCACCCGAATCGGTCGCCTCGTCATCTTCCTCGCCACTCTCGCCTCCGCTATCATCGCCCACTCCCTGGCCGATTCCCCCTTCCTCTCCACCATCGCCCAATTCTTCTTCCTCGCCATGGCCTTCTCAGCCCAACTCCTACCCATCACCATCGATATGCTGTTCCTCAAAAAAGGAACGCTCTCCGGCGCGATCGCTGGACTCACAGCGGGACTCCTCACCGTCTTTCTCTTTCCCGGGCTCAGCCCCCTTCTCCTGGGCACAGACAACCTCCTCGTCCAAACCACAGGCGAAATCAAAAAACACCTCGACGTCGGCTTTTGTGGAATTCTGGTCAATTCCCTCGTCTTCGCCACCGTCTCCCTCGCCTCAAAACGCACCGTGCAATGAGCAACTCCTCCACGATCCCAACCCAGCCCCATAGATTTTCCTCTCTCCAACCCAAGAAAAGTCTTGCTGGACAAGGGCCAATCGGTATTTTTGCCGTCCGCGTCAATGCGGGTGTAGCTCAGGGGTAGAGCGCAACCTTGCCAAGGTTGATGTCGTGAGTTCGAATCTCATCACCCGCTCCATTGACCATTCCGGAGCAAACTTCGGTTCCCTTCCCCTCAACAGGAACCACCGCTTTCAATCGAAAGCCTCTTTCTAAGCCTGCAGATACGGAGCCAACTTCTCCCAATCGAATTCTACCCCCACCCCTGGCCTGTCCGGAGCCACCGCCCGATGACTTTCAATCACGAGCGGCCGCGTTGTGTATTCATCAATCGGGAAACTATGAATCTCCAACCACCCAGAATCCGGTTGCGAAGCCAACAAACTCACATGCAGCTCCTGCATCCCGTGTGAACAAACCGGAATCCCGTGCTCCCGCGCCATCTTCGCAACCTTGAGCCATCCCGTAATGCCTCCACAATTCGATGCATCCGGCTGAATGAAGGACAATTTCGCCTGCTCAAAGGCATACCCGAACTCGTGAATCGTGTGCAAGTTCTCCCCCATCGCCAATGGCATCCCGGTTTCTTCCGCGATTCGGCCAAAACCTGCATAATCATCAGGAATCGTGGGCTCCTCAAACCAAAACAAATCATACTCCTTGAACGCCTTCGCCGCCACAATCGCCTCCTCCACCGTCATCGAATAGTTTGCATCCACCATGAAAGTCACCTCCGGCCCAACCAATTCGCGCACCGCAGCAATCCTCTCAAGATCGTCCTCCAGTTTCTCCCGACCAATCTTAATCTTCACCGCATTCACCCCACTCGCCAAATACCCCCGGATGTTCTCTAACAGTTTCTCCAAGGGAAACGCGAGGTCAATTCCCCCGCAATAACACTTGCAACTCTTGTCTGCTCCCCCTGCAACCTTCCACAGCGGCTCCCCTGCCTTCTTGCAACGAAGATCCCATAACGCAATATCCACCGCCGAAATCGCAAACGACACAATCCCGCCCCTGCCCACATAATGGACATACCAATCAAGCTCCTCCGAAAGCTCTTCCACGCGGGACTCATCTTTCCCAACCAGCTGAGGCGCCAAATCATGCTCAATCAGCGCCCGAATCGCATGCCCTCCTCGCCCCCCGGTATAAGTATATCCCGTGCCCTGCCTACCATCCTCCAAAGTCACCGTTACCGTGATGATCTCAAAATGATGGTGGTCGCCGTGCTTGGCATCATTGAGAACTTCGTTCAAAGGCACGGCATAGAGCCGGCTCTCAACAGAGCGTATCATGAGAAGTTAACGTAGAAAGTCTTCTTCTCGAGGTAGTTCTCCATCCCCCACTTTCCGTCTTCACCACCCGTCCCACTCATCTTGTGGCCATTGTGGAATCCCTGTCTCTGCTCACCCATAGCGCGATTCACATAGATCTCTCCGAACTCAAGTTCAAGCACCGCCCGTTGAATCAGACGCATATCATGGGTAAACAAAAAGGCCGCCAGTCCATAATCACTGTCATTCGCCAGTTCGAGCGCTTCTTCGTAGCTTGAAACCTTCATGATCGGACTGACCACCCCAAAGACTTCCTCCCGCATCACATCCATCTGATTCGTACAACCCGTCAGAACGGTCGCCTCATACCAGTGCCCCTTCTCATACTCTGCTCCTTCAGGGCGCTTGCCCCCGCAAGCCACCTCTGCACCCTCTCCAACAGCTTTCGCCACAATCTTCTCGAGCTGGTCCGTCTCGTAAGCATTCACTTTCGGGCCAATATCCGTGCCCTCCTTCAACGGATCACCAAGCTTCAACTTGCTCACCGCCGCCACATACTTCTCCAAGAACTCATCGTAAACTCCCTCCTGAATGTAAAAACGCTCGGGACATGTACAAACCTGCCCATTGTTCAAGTGGCGGGAAACAACTGCCGCCTCAACGGCCTTGTCCACGTCACCATCATTCAAAAGAATAAACGGAGCCTTGCCTCCCAATTCCAAACGCACCGCCGTCAAGTTCTCGGCAGCCTTCTTGAAAATCTCCTGACCAGTTTTCGTGCTCCCGGTCATCGTCACCAACTTCGTGATCTTATTGGTCACCAGTTCATCCCCCATCGTCGAACCACCACCTGTTACCAGATTCAAAACCCCGGGAGGAATTCCTGCCTCTGTCGCTAAACGACCCAACTCCATCACCGCAACCGGAGTCACCGAAGGTGGCTTCACCACCATCACATTACCAGCAGTCAGCGCCGGACCAATTTTCCGACAAGCCAAAGCCAAGGGAAAATTCCAAGCCGCAATCCCCACCGTCACTCCATAAGGAACCTTGTGAATCAAGATATGTTCGTTCTCACAATCAGACGGCATAATATCCCCCTCGATGCGCCGTGCACCCTGAGCCGGAAAATTGATAAAATCCGCTGAGACCCACGCCTCGCCCATCGCGAGCCCATGAACCTTCCCCATCTCCTTCGAAAGAATCGTCGCCAAGTGCTCTTGGTTCTCCAAAATCAACTCCGCGAACTTCGCAAGAATCGTTCCCCGCTCATATGCCGGCATCGCCGCCCACGCAGGTTGCGCCGCCTTTGCTGTCTCTAAAGCCCGCTGCGCGTCCTCTGCATTGCCTTTCGGCACTGTGTAGAGCAATTCCTCAGTCGTCGGACTATGCACTTCAATCACCTCTCCCGAAACCGAATCAACATACTCGCCGTTGATATACATCCGGTAATGATCAACCCCATCCTTAGTCTCCTTCATCGCTGTCATCTCTAATCGTAGTTCAATACAAATAAAATCTCGAAATCCTATCGCCCCATCCAACCGCCATCGACCAGAAGCGTCGTGCCATGAACATAGTGCGACGCATCGGATGCCAGGAACACCACCGGCCCCTTGAAGTCATCTGCCTCCCCCCAACGACCCGCCGGAATCCGTGTCAAAATCTGCTCGGACCTCACCGGATCATTCCGCAACGCTTCTGTGTTATCCGTAGCAATATAACCCGGCGCAATCGCATTCACATTCACTCCCTTCGACGCCCACTCATTCGCAAACGCCATCGTCAACTGCCCCACCCCACCCTTCGACGCCGCATAACCCGGCACCGTAATGCCTCCTTGGAACGTCAACAATGATGCCGTGAAAATCACCTTTCCACTTCCCCGCTCAATCATCTCTTTTCCAAACTCCCTCGTCAGCACGAACTGAGAATTCAGATTCACCTCAATCACCTTGTCCCAATACTCATCCGGATGGTTGGCCGCCGGTTCCCGCAAAATAGTCCCCGCATTGTTGACCAGAATATCCACCTGCGGAAAATCCTTCTTCACTTCCGCGATAAAGGCATAAAGCGCCTCTCGATCACCAAAGTCGCATTGGTAAGCCTTAAAGTTCCGTCCAAGTGCCGTCACCTCCTTTTCGACCTCACTTCCACTCGACTCGAGCGACGCCGAAACACCAATCACATCAGCTCCAGCCTCCGCCAGACCCACGGCCATTGCCTTCCCAATTCCCCGCTTGCAACCCGTCACCAAGGCCGTCTTCCCGCTCAAATCAAACTTTGCAAAATTGCTCATAATCGTTTCCAAATCTTCAGTTCCAAAGCCTCAATTGCACCGAATCAAATACTTAATTCCATCCGGATTCGCATCAATCGCCTCGAAAGTCGCCTGCACCTCCTCAATCGGATCAATCCGCGTAATAAGCCGGTCCAACGCGAGCTTCCCACTCGCTGCCAACTCAATCGCTTCATCAAAGTCCTGCTCCTCGTAGAGCCGCGCCCCAATCATCTTGATCTCCGACCAGAAGAATTTGAAGAGATTGACCGGCTTCGGCTGTGGATGAATCGCCACCATCACAATGCGTCCCCGCACATTCGGCAGCTCCGTCATCACCTCCACCCCGGGTCCCGATCCCGAAACCTCAAACACACAATCCGCCATCGCCCCATCCGTTAACTTCGACACTTCCTCCACCACGTTCGAAGAAATCGGATTCACCGCCTCAACTCCCAACTCTCTGGCCAGTGCCAATCGAGACTCGTTCGGCTCCGAAAGAATCACCTTCGCCCCTTTCTCCTTCGCCACCAAAGCAATCAGCAAACCAATCGGCCCGCCCCCAATCACCACACAGGTCTCACCAGCCACCACCTCGCCCAACCGGACATCATGGCAAGCCACCGCCGCCGGCTCAATCATCGCCCCATGCTCCAACGAGAGCTCCCCCGGCAACTTGTGCAACGTATACGCTGGCACCGTCCACGACGACTGCATGCCCCCGGGCAAGTCAATGCCGATGAACTTCAGGTTCTTACCCACATGCGCAAATCCTTTGTCAAAACTCGCTGCTTCTCCGAATTTCAACGGACGCACCGCGACCCGATCTCCCACCGCAACGTCTGACACCCCTTCGCCCACTTCCACAACAGTCGCCGACACCTCATGTCCAATGATTTGCGGCATCGCCACCCGTTGATCCATCGCTCCATGAAAAATGTGGATATCAGTCCCACAAACCCCACAAAACCCCACCTCCAAACGAACCTCTCCTACCCCAGGCGCAATCGCCTCACTCTCACCGATTCCAATCGTCTTGTTGCCCTCGTACTTCGCCGCCTTCATCTTCCCTCCCTAATCACGCCCAGCTGAACTTGTAAACCGTCGTCTCGTCGTAACTGCCGCCCGGCTCCAGCACGCTCCGTGGAGCCCCGTCGATATTCGGCCCGTTCGGATACTTTGACGTCTCCACACATAAGGCCCGGAATTGCCCAAACGGCGTTCCATCCTCACGCTTCAAAGCGTCGGATGTGTAGCGCCCCGTGTAAAACAGCGTGCCCGGCTCGGAGGAATAAACCTCCAGCTTCCGACCACTCGTCGGCTCAGCCAACTCGGCGACTTTCTCCAAGGCTGCTGCATCTTTACTAAAAACATAGTAATGCTCAAAACCGAGCGGCAACTCCTCGAAACAATCCCCGATTCGCTTCGGCGTATTAAAATCACAGACCGTCCCCGCCACCGCAGTCTCTTGTCCCACTGGAACATTAGTCTCATCTGGCTCCAGATACTTATCACTCGACAACTGGAAAACGTGATCCAACACCTTATCCTTGAATCCACTCAGGTTAAAGTAAGTGTGGTTTGTCAACGAAACCGGCGTGGCCTTGTCCGTTTCTGCCTGATACCGAATCCTCAACTCGTTGTCGCTCGTCAACCGATACTCGACGGCCACCTTGAGGGTCCCCGGATAACCCTCGTCACCATCAGGACTCACCAAACTCATCTTCAAGACACTCGCCCCCTCTTCATCAGCAATCTCGGCATCCCAAATGCACTTGTCAAAACCCTTGATCCCACCATGCAAATGATTGGGCCCATCATTCGTTGCCACCTGAAAATCGCCGCCCCCAGATGAAAACTTCCCATCTTTAATCCGCGCCGCGTAGCGCCCCACCAAACAGCCGAAATACGGCGAGTTCCCTTTGTAGTCGTCGCTAAAATACCCCTCGATGGTGTCGAACCCACAGACCACGTCCGCACTCCCCCCATCTTTGTCCGGGACAACAATCGAAGTCACCGTTCCCCCGTAGTTGGTAATCTTCACCACCACCCCATTGCCGTTCGACAAGGTGTAGAGGTCGACATCCTGCCCCTCGACCTGCCCAAATGATGCTTTGCTTGTACTCATTTCAAAAAGTCTCCGTTTAATTACGCGGCTTCCTCCGTTTGCGCCTCAGCGTTCTTCTGGAACTGAATATACTGCGAAGCGGTCAGAATCCCCACTCCCAGCACCATGCAAGCCAAACCAATATAGAGGGACTTCCGAGCTCCAGCTGAAGCCTCCACCCACTCTTTTGTTAGGATTCCACTCACCACGGCCACGACCAGACAAGTCGTGTTGAAGATCGCGTAAACAACCACCGGCCCCAACTCGAATTTCCCGGCACCATAACCATACCCGACCGATGCCGCGTAGTGGAAAAAGGCCATAATGAAGATGAGCACGAAGTTCACTCCAAAGCTCGGTGTCTTAAACGACCCCCACGCATTCTTCGAAGTAATCTGCCAACCAAAATAGCCCGCCATGATGACCCCTCCACTAAGAAACACCACCAACATCACCGCCAACGAAACCATCCAAGCTGGATTTCCCGCAGCCACCACCGCATCTCCAAGCGGTCCGCCCCCCACAGTAAACGCCACATTGAACCCAGTCGCAAGAAGACCGCCAATCACCGCAATCGCGATTCCTGTCGTCATTGACTTCTTCCCACCCTCTTCTGAACCGTCTTCATCACTCTTCTTCGAAGCCTCGTCAGCCTCCCGGGCCAAACCTGCTTTTCCGTTAAATACAACCCCACCAAGAACGACCAAAATCCCGACCAGAATCAGCCCTAGCACCGAACCATCAGGCAATCCCGACCCATTCGCCAAACCAATGCCCAGCGGAAGCACCGAGCCCACAAAAATCACCGTCCCGATGAACAAAGAAAATCCAAGCGACAAACCAATGTGGTGAATCGCTTTACCCCACATCATCACCCCGATTCCCCACGCCACTGCCGAAATAATCATCGTCGGCAAGACCTTCTGCACCTCTGGAGTCGAATAAATCTCCCCCAGCCCCTTCATCAGCGTGAGACTCGCCAACAACGGCACCGCAAACATCGTCAGCATGAAGAACAATCCCCACGTGTTCTCCTCTTTGAAGTCCTTGGTGAACTTCCCCGGCAAGGCGTAAAGCCCGAGCATTAGACCCGAAATCAAGGCCCAGATAATTCCTTCTGTCATGGTTTTCTAGTAGTTGTGTTGCAGTTAAAAATAGGTGAAATCAAAAGCTCTCAATAAGACTCTGGTCAAAGAATGTTCTCTAACAACAAGCGCCGGCTCAATTGGCGGTCGCCAGCCCGAATCGCCTCCGCAATCGCCGCATGCTCTTCATAACTCTCCATCCAGTTTTGGTGCCTCGAATAATTCAACATCATCCGTGAAACAATCGGCAGCCACATGGAAACCAATTGCCGGTCGTCGGCAGCATCAATAATGAACCGGTGAAAGGCCATGTCATAGTAAACCACCTGACTCAGGTCTGCTGCTTGACACGCTTCCTTGAGCCTCCCCACGATTTCAGCGTGAGCCTCTAAATCAATACTTTCGAAACGCCCGAAAAGTCGCGCCAAAGAAAAACTCTCAATCCTCTTCCGCAATGCCACCACAAGAGGCTGGATCGCTTTATCCGGCAACGGCGCCACACTCATCCCACAATTCGGCTTCGCCACCAATAACCCCTCGCTCGTCAACTGAAGCAAAGCATCCCGCACCGGTGCCCGACTCACCCCGAACTGCTTCGCCAATGCTTCTTCCCTCACCCGGGTTCCCACAGGAAGCTGCTGCGAAAGAACCTCCGACCGAATTCGCTCGGTGATTTGCTCGCGCATTGTTCGATAGAGCACCATTTGCGTCATTTTCTACTCCTAAAGATTGCACGCAGAGAAAACGCCATCCCGGGCGTTTTGTATACGAAAAACAATTTTGTCGGTTGAAATTTAGGGTTCTCCGAATTCATAGCCAGACAGAGTTCCCCTGAAAGAGCCCCCATCAATCCAAACCTTCTCCTTGTCGTGAATCTCTTCGCCTATGCTCTTTCCTCAGACTGAAAAAATCCAAATCCCGATTTTTGTATACAACAGACAATCTGAATTGTACTTCTTACGAATGGATCCAAGGAGAATCTTTTTTCTGCGCAGCCACGCTGAGCTCCCTGTCTCTAAAGACTTCAGCACTCGCTTTTCTTCATTCGAAGAAACTCACCGAATTCTCCCCCTGCCAAATCACCCGACCGTCTGAGAGCAAATAATTGCCTCAAAACCGAACTCAAACTCATGAAACCACAAACCCAATATAACAAAATTCGCGGCTTGGCCGCAGTAGGGGCAATCTCTGCCCTGTTTTCAGCACAGACACTGGCTCAAGACATCCTCTGGCAGGACGACGATCCTCTCAGCGGCGTCAGTACAGCTGGCAACGGCCTCGTCGTAAACACTGTCAGCACCGGACCTGCAATTGATGCCAATCACCCAACCGCCGGCGAGCTCAACCACGGTGCCTCATCACCTTTCTCCAACGTGACACCCGGCGGGCCGCTCCCGATCAGCGCAGCCAATATCGACCAAAACTTCACCTTCACCGTAGATTACTACATTCCAAGTAGCACGGTCATGGATGCCGACGACACTCTTTACATCCAGCTCAACTTCAACTCCGCCGCCAACGGAACCACTGGCGCTAACCTTGCGGAAGGATTCATCAATACTAGCAATGCCACTCTCGACGCATGGAACACCATCACCCTCACAGGGACAGTTCCAGCAACCGATGACTATGCAGGCTCCGGAACGGTCGGCCCCGGTAATCCCGTTGACGAAGTCACCGCTGCCATCCTCTTCGTCGACGGCGGATTCAACGGAACTCCGGATATGGCTGCGGGAGTTTCACTGTATTTGGATAACATCTACTTCGAAGCCGAAGTCGACCCGAGCGTCAACGCACCGTCTATCGAAACCCTCTGGAAGGACGAGGATCCTCTCAGCGGCGTAAGCACCACGAACAACGGACTCCTCGTCAGCAATGTCAGCACGGGTCCCGCAATCGATGCCGACCACCCCACCGCCGGAGAACTCGATCATGGCGTAGCTGGCAAATACTCCAACGTAAACCCGGGAGGCCCCTTTACAATTACCAACGCAAATTACGGACAAACCTACACCATGACGGTAGAATACTATATTCCTAGTTCAACTGTAATGGATGGCTTGGACACTCTTTACGTCCAAATGAATTTCAACTCCTCTGCCAACTTCACCACCGGAGCAAACCTTGCTGCCGGATTCATCAATACAAATAATGCCACTCTCGACGCCTGGAACACCATCACCCTCACTGGCAATGTCCCTGCTACTGACGACTATGTTGGAGCCACCGCATCCGGACCGGGCAACCCTGTCGATTCCCTCTCAGTCTCAATCCTCTTCGCTGACGGAGGCTTCGGTGTAGGCACCGAAGATCAAGCAGCTGGAGTCTCACTCTACCTCGACAACATCTGCCTCGAAGTCGGCGTCGACAACAACGTAGCCCCTCCTCCCACAGACATTCTTTGGAAGGACGAAAATCCTCTAAGCGGAATGAGTGCACTCGGTAATGGCCTCGTCGTCAACCCTGTCAGCACCGGACCAGCCATTGACGCTGACCACCCCATCGTCGGCGAACTGGATCACGGAGCGGGCCCGGCCGGCAAATTCTCAAGTGTCAACGCTGGTGGCGCTCTCCCGATAACAACAGAGCAACATGGCGAAGTCTTCACCTTCGAGGTCTCCTACTTCATTCCCTCAGGAACAGTCATGGACGGGAGCGATACACTCTACATTCAGCTCAATTTCAATTCCGGCGCAGCAGGCACCACTGGCGCGAATCTAGCTGCTGGTTTTATCACAACGTCGTCGGCTGCTCTCGACACATGGAACACCATCACTCTCACCAGCAATGTTCCTGCAACAAACGACTACGCCGGCTCCGGCACCATCGGTCCTGGCGATCCAGTCGATGAGGTAGTCGCAAATGTCATCTTCGTGGATGGCGGCTTCTCTGGGACAGCTGATCAGGCTGCCGGAGTTTCGCTCTACCTCGACGACATCTGCTTCGAAATCGCAATCTCAGAACCAAAAGCCATTACCATCAACTCCTGCAGCTACGACGGTGCAAACTTCATCATCAACTACAACACTTCCTTCAACGATGGTGGAACGGGTTTCAGCGGTGCAGACATCTACTACTCGACCGACCTTCAAAGTTGGACTGCCGATGTCTTCGCCTCCTCAATCGGAAACAACCTTGAAGTCATTCGCCCGACCACTGACCTGAAAAGATTTTACATCCTCGTGGAGCCCGGAGCAACCCCGGCCGGATTCCCCCCTCCTCCTAACGATCCCTACGTGGCCCCCTAACTAAGCACCCAGCAATTCATACCTACAAAGCCGTTGCCTGGGCAGGTGACGGCTTTTTTATGCCCCCCCACCCCGACTCATCAACCTCTGCAACCCGATAAAGAGAAGCAGCAACACCCCCACCGCCACTGCCGTAATCGACGAGCTCAAGTTCCCATCAAAAGTAATTGCCAATTCAATTGTCGCATAGACCAGCACCCCCAGCACCGTTCCCAAAACAAATCCCACTCCCCCACTCAACTGCGATCCTCCAATCACCACCGCTGCAATAACAAACAACTCTAGACCTGTCCCCCAAGTCGGATTCCCTGCAGGAGTGTCAATTGTCCAGGCAATTCCACCAAGCGCCGCAAAAAGTCCATTAATCGCGTAGACCAAAACCTTCGTCCGAGCCACCGGCAGGCCCATCAAGAGAGCAGAATTTTCGTTCCCGCCCACCGCATAAACCGTCCGCCCGAATTTCGTTCCATGCGCCAAATAGAGCGCAGCCCCGAGCAACACGAGATACACCACCGTCACCGTCGTCAAATACGCCGCTGTATCTCCAAGTTGTAAACTGAAGGTCACCGACTCGTAAAACGCATGTGAAATTCCAATCGACTCCGAAGCCACCACGAATGCCATCCCCCGGGCAAAAAACATCCCTGCTAGAGTCACCAAAAATGGCGGTAACTTGAACGCATGAATCAAGTATCCCTGCGCCGCTCCGAAACCAGTCCCAAGAATAATTGCTAGGCTCCAAGCCACAACGGGGTGCACTCCTCCCTTCTCGACTAGCGTCGCAATGAAAATCGTTGTGAACGCCATCACGGCCCCAACCGACAAATCAATCCCACCCGACAGAATCACAAACGTCATCCCTAATGCCGCAATCCCCAAAATAGCATTCTTCTCCGAAAAGAGTTGCGCAACCACTCCCACCGAAAATAAACCCTCATAACGAAACGACGCTACCGAAAACAGGATAATCAACACCACGGCCGTGGCCAAAAGTGGCAGCGACTTTCTCGAAACACTCGGAATCTTCATGCCGAAACCTCCTTCCCCCTGCCAAAAAACCCACGCACCCGCTTCCGAAACAGTTCCGATTGAAACAAACTGACCACCACGATCAAAATCGCTAATGGCACCGGCGCCGTATCCGAGGGAACCCCGGTGCTAAACATCGTTGTTTGCACCGTCTGAAGCAACAAAGCCCCGACCAATGCCCCTCTCAACGAAAACCGGCCCCCAGTTAGTGGGGGGGCGCCCGCCGCCCCCGCCAGATTGGGGGGCCACGGCGGGGACCAGGCACTCGGGGGGGGGTGGGGCCCCCGGGGGGTGGGCGGG
>JBCCZX010000039.1:0-19584 GCA_039186735.1 Verrucomicrobiota bacterium
CCTTCGTTGAGTTCTTCGCTAGCGGGCATATAGGATTGAATTTGTTGAGCATTGACCCAAGTAAGCAAGCAAGCTTGGACAGCGGCGAGAGTGGAACGGAGAGGTCTTTTCATTTCGTAAGTCTTGTGAGTTCAAAAGGGGGAATCACATGACCGTGGAAATTATTGTCTGAGAACTGACTTTTTTGCGGTAGGCCTTGCCATGAATGAGCCTTGGTCTCCTTGAAGTGGGTTTCGGCTCGCTCCAGCGGCGATTCGCCAAGACTCTCCGCATTGCCATTTCGAAATGACTCAGATTAGAAAATTCTGAAAATCTGTTTCATCTCTCAGGTCATTCTTTCTGGCCACTGAGCAAAGAGGATGAGAAAGCACCTTCCGAAAAACGAGCCCTTCTTCACTCCCTGTCGTTGGTTGGCTGGATCTCCGGTGGAAGTGGAATTTTCGCGGAGTCGTCTTAGCCAGTTTTCTCTCATTCCGGCGAAAAGGTTTTCGACGAATTTCGATTCAAAAACTGGTCTCTGGACGCTTGGAAAAGTTCTCTGTTTGGCCTACCTTCTACCGAATTTTTTATAATATATTGATTTGCAGTTTGTTTCGCTAGACAGACAGGTTTCGATTCTCCTCGCCTCCAGCAATTGAGCTGACGAAATCAATTTCTTGACTGAGTCCAAATCTCGCTATCTTGGCTGTTGATGAGAGAACCTCAGCAGTTGTTGCGGGAGAAGGGGCTGGCGGTGACGGTGCAGCGGATGGCTGTGCTGCGGGCGGTGAGGCGGAATCCTCATGCACCGGCAGATGTGGTGGCAGAGGCGGTGCGGGGGGAGATTGGGACGATTTCGAAGCAGGCGGTTTATGATTCGCTTTCGTTGTTGTCGGAGAAGGGCTTGTTGAGGCGGATTCAGCCGGCGGGTTCGGCGGCGCGGTATGAGACACGGGTGGGGGACAACCATCATCATTTGGTGTGTCGGGATTGTGGAAAGATGGTGGATGTGGATTGTGCGTTGGGTGAGACACCGTGTTTGCATGCGGCGGATGATGCGGGGTTTGAGATTGATGAGGCTGAGGTGGTGTATTGGGGGCGGTGTCCCGATTGCCAGAAGGAATGAGACGATTTTCTAAACAAACGAAACAACCACACAAAAACTACAAATAGGAGACAGAACGATGGCTAGTGAAGCAAGCAACGGAAGTAAGTGTCCGTTCAGCGGAGGGTATGATGCCCAGACCGCTGGCGGAGGAACGACGAATCAGGACTGGTGGCCCAACCGGTTGAAGGTGGAGCTGTTGAGTCAGCATTCGGAGAAGACCGATCCGATGGGGGAGGGATTCAATTATCGCGAGGAATTCAAGACCTTGGACTTGGAGGCGGTGAAGAAGGATTTGGAGGCGGTGATGACCGATTCGAAGGATTGGTGGCCAGCGGATTTTGGTCACTACGGGCCGTTTATGATTCGGATGGCTTGGCATAGTGCGGGGACTTACCGGATTGCGGATGGTCGGGGTGGTGGAGGCCGTGGTCAGCAGCGTTTTGCGCCGTTGAATAGCTGGCCGGACAACGGGAACTTGGACAAAGCGCGGCGTTTGTTGTGGCCGGTGAAGCAGAAGTATGGGCGCAAGTTGTCGTGGGCAGATTTGATGATACTCGCGGGGAACGTGGCTTTGGATTCGATGGGTTTCAAGACCTTCGGATTTGCGGGAGGGCGTGAGGATGTGTGGGAGCCGGATCAGGATGTCTATTGGGGAAGTGAGACGAGCTGGATGGGTTCGGATATTCGTTACGATCAGAGCAGTCGTGAACGCAAGTTGGAGAATCCGCTTGGGGCGGTGCACATGGGTTTGATTTATGTGAATCCTGAGGGGCCGGAGGGGCATCCGGATCCGGTTGCGGCGGCTCATGATATTCGCGAGACCTTTGGTCGTATGGCGATGAATGACGAGGAGACAGTGGCGTTGATTGCGGGGGGGCACACCTTCGGGAAGACGCATGGTGCGGGTCCGGACAGCAATGTCGGAGCTGAACCCGAGGGGGCGGACATTCATGAGCAGGGCTTCGGCTGGACGAGTTCTTACGAGAGCGGGAAGGCGGGAGATACGATTACGAGTGGGCTTGAGGTGACTTGGACGCAGGAGCCGACGAAGTGGACGAACCTCTATTTCGAGAACTTGTTTGCTTACGATTGGGAGTTGGAGAAAAGCCCGGCAGGGGCGAATCAGTGGGTGGCGAAGAATGCGGAGGATGTGATTCCGCATGCTTATGATGAAGGCAAGAAGGAGAGGCCGCGGATGTTGACTACAGACTTGTCGCTGCGGATGGATCCGGAATACGAGAAGATCTCGCGCCGTTTCTTGGAGAATCCGGAGGAGTTTGCGGATGCGTTTGCGCGGGCTTGGTTCAAGCTGACGCACCGGGACATGGGGCCGAAGTCGCGTTACCTTGGTTCGGATGTCCCGGCGGAGGATTTGATTTGGCAGGATCCAGTTCCGGCGGTGGATCATCCGTTGATCGATGCGAGCGATATCGCGGCATTGAAGGGGAAGGTTTTGGGGTCGGGGTTAACGGTTTCGCAGTTGGTTTCGACGGCGTGGGCTTCGGCTTCGACCTTCCGGGGTTCGGACAAGCGGGGAGGAGCCAATGGGGCGCGGATTCGTTTGGCGCCGCAGAAAGACTGGGAAGCGAACAATCCGACGCAGCTTGCTCATGTGTTGGAAGTTCTCGAGGCGATTCAGAGCGAGTTCAACGGTGGTCAGGAGAACGGGAAGAAGGTCTCGCTGGCTGACTTGATTGTGCTCGGCGGTTGCGCAGCGGTTGAGAAGGCGGCGAAGGATGCGGGGCACAGCGTCGAGGTTCCGTTTACTCCAGGACGGACGGATGCGTCCGAGGAGCAGACGGACGCACAGTCGTTTGAAGTGCTCGAGCCGCAGGCGGATGGTTTCCGGAATTATCTGAAGGAAGCGATTCCGATTCCGGCCGAGGCTTTACTCGTGGACAAGGCGCAGTTGATGACTTTGACGGCGCCGGAGATGACGGTGCTGGTGGGAGGTTTGCGAGTGCTGGGTAACACAGTGGACGGCAAGACTGACGGGGTGTTGACCAACCGTGTGGGGCAGTTGACGAATGACTACTTCGTGAACTTGTTGGACATGGGAACCAAGTGGAAGCAAGTCTCGCCTTGCGGGAATGCCTTTGCGGGGCAAGACCGCGACTCTGGTCAGATGAAGTGGACGGGGACGCGGGCGGATTTGGTCTTCGGATCGAATTCGATTTTGCGGTCGCTGGCAGAAGTTTATGCCTGTGAGGATGGTGAAGATCAATTTGTCAGTGATTTCGTGGCGGCATGGGGCAAGGTGATGGAGTTGGACCGGTTCGACCTTGAGGATTGATTGTTCGAATCATTTAAAAAGAAGAGCGGCTTCCTCTTGCAGGAAGCCGCTCTTTTTCTGATCGAGGTTGGATGTTCAGTTGACTTCTTCGACGCGGAAGAAGTCACCAGTGGAGGTGAATTCCGACGGGGCGATGGTGAAGGTGTTCGCTCCATCGTCGGTGGTGGTGACATCAACGGAGTTGTTGGTGAAGTCGAGGTCGTCAGCTGAGGTGACTTTGAGTCCAGCGACTGGCTGGTTCACGGTGATGGTGAAGTTGCCCATGCCGTCAAATCCGCAGCTGGTAATTTCGATGCTGGAGGGAGTTGTGGTTACCTTTTGAATGGTCACATTGTCGAAGCAGACGACGGAGTTTGCTCCCCAGAGGGGGATGATTTTGATGCCGTCAACGGGGAGAGCATTGTTCTCGGGAAGGTCGACAGGGATGGTGAACTGGAAGGTGTAAGTGTCCCAATTCGTGTCGGTGGAAGCCTGGGGATCGGGGAAGGTATCCGGTTCTGTGCTATTCGGGAAGCCACCCACGAAGCCATTGAAGTATTCGAGTTTAATGCCTCCGAGGTTGGTGCCTGCGACTTCAGTTCTCATATCGACGGACACGTCTACGGTGTCGCCACCGGCGAGGCCGAGGTCGGTCAAGAAGATGGGGATATTGAAGTTGGCGAGGCCTACGCCGAATTCACCGCCAAGGGCATCAACGCGCATGTATCCATTCGGGTTGCCGCCTGTTTCAGGGAAGGTGAAAGCGGTGGAGCCTCCTCCCTGGGTTTTCCAATTGACGATGCCGTCCTCGAATCCGGGGTCGGGGAGGACGTCGATGGGGGTGGCGCTCAGGAGATTTACGCTGATGTTATCATAGCAGATTATGGAGCCCGCTCCCCAGAGAGGGACGACTTTTAGGGAGGTGGTGCGCTTGGGAATGGGGAAGGTGAAGGTGTATTCCTTCCATTCAGTGGGGTCGACAATGCTGGGGTCCGGGAAGGTGTCGGCGGTCTCGAAGATTTCAGTTCCATCGGGGATGAGGCACTCGATTTTGAGGCCGCCGATGTTGGTGCCGGAGATGATCCGCATATCCATTTTGAACTCGTAGTAGTTTCCGGCGGCGAGTCCGAGGTCGGTGATGTCTAGGGTCCCGCCGGAGTTGGAGACGAGGACACCGCCCCAGCCGCCGGCGCTGTTGTCGATTTGAGCGTAGCCGCCATTGTCGCCAGAGCCACCTGTGGCAGGAAAAGAGACTGAGACGCCGGTATCGCCAAAGAAGGCCCAATCGGCGTTGCCTGCTTCGAAGTCTGCGTTCGGGATGGTGGTGACTGCCTCGATGGGAAACTGAGTGGTGCTGAAGCAGATGTTGTCGATTCCTACGTCTGAGTTGACGCCCCAGAGGGGGACGACCTTGATTCCTTCGGTGCCGACGGGAATTGGAACGCGAACGGTGTAGGTGTTCCAGTCAATGATGGTGAAACCGGTGGTGTCTGGTCGGAGGTCTGGAGTTTCCTGAAATTCGGCACCGAGGTTGTTGAAGAACTCGACTTTAATGCCAGCGATGTTGGGACCATTGAAGTTGATGGAGTCGAAGGTGAAGTCGTAGGCAAAGTCTTCGACAAGACCAAGAGGGGCGAGAGGGATGATGTTTTCGTCGTTGGCGACAAGAACACCGAATCCTGAGCCTTCGCCCGTGCCGGTGCTAAAGTTGTCGAAACGGGCATAACCGTCGGTTGCGCCGTCGGCACCGTCGGCAGCGGGGAAGGTTATGAGGACATTGCCATTGTCTTCGTTGACCCCCCAGTTGGCGCCGTCAGGAGTGGCGAAGTCTTTGTTGGGGACAGCAGTGAGGTCAGGTTCGGGGACGTCGTTGATACGGATGTTATCGAAGTCAATAAGCGAGCCTTCACCCCAGAGGCAGTAGATTTTGATGTCGGTGGTGCCCGGTGGGATGTAGACCGGGAAATCATAAGTGTTCCAATCGGTTGGAGTGTCGGCAGGAGTTGTGAAGCGGTCGCCGGTGTTGGCGATTTCGGTGCCGTTGGTGTCGTAGAATTCGACCTTCAAGCCGCCGACATTGGTTCCAAAAGTGCCGGGAGCGAGAGTGCTTTCAGCGATGCGCATGTCGAGGAGGAAGGTGTGGATCTTTCCAGCAGTGAGACCGGCTCCGATAGTGGCGATGTCAATGGTGGCATCGTTGTTGGCTACGAGGAGCGCCCAAGGGCCGTCGCCGCCGTCATCATCAATTTGGCAGTAGGCATCCGGATTGCCACCACCTTGGGCGACGGTGAAGTGGTTGTTGACAGCGGAGCTGACATCTTCCTGTTGGAAGACCCAGGTGGTGGGGTCTTGAGAGAAGTCTCCGTCTGGGACGAGGACTTCGACGCCGTGTGAGGTCAGCGAAGTGAGGGCCAAGGCGGTGGAAGCCGCGAGGCCGATTGTGGTGTTTTTCATATTTTGGGTTTTCGAGAAGCCGTGTATCCAACGTGTTGCGTCGAGCTGGGCGTTTTTTCGGTTTGCTTATTTTTGGATTTTTATCCCCGTGAAAAACGGAGATTAATTTTAGTAATGCAATTTTATGCACAAGTTGTCCAAGGCAAAATTGGACAAAATTTGAGTTGGCGGTCTCCATTGTGTCACGAGAGCGAAAGAGATTGTCAAGAGAGGTGGAATTTCATTTGTCGTGAGTTATGGCCAATGCAACGAATGTGCTCGCGCAGGGCATGGAAATCACGGGAACGATTTCGTTTTCGAACGACATGATTATTGATGGGAAGATTGATGGGAAGATCGAGTCCGAGAAGGGGAAGGTGACGATAGGGGAGAATGCGCAAATCACGGGAGATGTGAAAGCGGGGGAGGTGAAGATGTATGGTAAGGTGGAGGGAACGGTGGATGCGGGGCGGTGTGAGTTGAAGAGCAACTCACGATTGAACGGGGACATTAAGACCAAGTCGCTGGCGATGGAGGAGGGTGCCTTTCTCTCCGGAAAGACTCAGATTGGTTGATTATCAGTTTTTTACAGGGCTCGCACAGTTCTGTTTCAAAGGCCGGCCGTCCGAGTGGACGGCCGTGGTGGGTTTGAGGGGGGGTGGAGGGCTGTCGGGATTGTTGCGAGAACTTGAAAATCGGGACTTGCAGTTGGGGTGAGAATTGAGCACTGGGGCGGCAGATGAGTGGTATCGATTTTCCAGAGGACGGTTTCGAGGGTTTGGTTTTTGATTTGGATGGAACGTTGGTGGATTCGATGCCGGCGCATCATGAGGCCTGGTGTGAGGCTTTGGAAAGTGTGGGGGCGCCGGGGATTTTTCCGGAGGATGTGTTTTATGCGATGGGGGGGCGTCCGACGCGGGACATCGTGGTGCAGATCAACGCGGAGAATGGGTTGCATTTGGACCCGGATCGGGTGGCGTTGATGAAGAAGAAGGCCTTTCTGAATCGGTTGGGCTCGGTGACCTTGATTGATGCGGTGGTGGACTATGCGCGTTCGTGGCGGGGGAACGTGCCGATGGCGGTGGCGACGGGGGGACGGCGGGAGGTCGCGGAGAAGACGCTGCAGATTTTGGAGATTTCGGATTTGTTCGATGAGGTGGTGACGGCAGATGACGTGAAGGTGGGGAAGCCGGATCCGGAGGTGTTTTTGTTGGCGGCAGAGCGATTGGGGGTGGATGCGAAGAAGTGTGTGGCGTTTGAGGATGCGGCGCCGGGAATTATGGCGGCGCAGTTGGCGGGAATGAAGGTGGTGGCGGTGCCGGCACCGGTGCGGGTGGTGAGCTGACGGAAAGATGCCAAAGCGGGGTGTGTTCGGGCTTGATTGAGGGTGGGGACTTCCATTGACTCGCTCATGGCAGAGCCAACATTGGGGCTTTCTTTTGATGATGTTCTTTTGGTGCCGAAGCGCAGTGGCGTTCTTCCGGCGGGGGTGAGTTTGGGGAGTTTTTTGACGGATGAGATTCCGTTGACGGTGCCGGTGGTGTCGGCGGCGATGGATACGGTGTCGGAGGCGGAGTTGGCGATTGCGTTGGCGCGGGAGGGGGGAATTGGGGTGATTCACCGGGCTTGTCCGGTGGAGGAGCAGGCGGCGATGGTGTCGCGGGTGAAGCGTTCGGAGAATGCGGTGATTCAGAATCCGGATACGGTGACGAAGAAGATGACGGTGGGGCAGGTGCGAGATTTCGTAGCGGAGCGGGGCTATTCGGGGTTTCCGGTGGTGGATGAGGCGGGGGTGTTAGAGGGGATGGTGACGGGACGGGATTTGCGCTATTTTGATGGGGGGGATGATTTGTCGGTGGAGCAGGTGATGACGTCGAGGGAACGGTTGGCGACGGGAGGGCCGGAGACGTCGATGGAAGAGGCGAGGAAGGTGCTTTATGAGAATCGGATTGAGAAGTTGCCCTTGGTGGATGCTACGGGAAAGCTCGTTGGTTTGATTACGGGGGCGGATATTGAGAAACGGGTGACGTATACGGAGGCGGCGAAGGATCCGAACGGGCAGTTGCGATGTGGGGCTGCGGTGGGGGTGGGGCCTGACTTCAAGGAGCGGGGAGAGGCTTTGATTGCGGCCGGGGCGGATGCGTTATTTATCGATGCGGCGACGGGTCACACCGACCGGGTGGTGGAGGTGATTCGGGAGTTGAAGAGTTTGAGTGAGCGGCCGGTGGTGGCGGGGAATGTGGTGACGGAGCAGGGGGCGAAGGATTTGGTGGAGGCGGGAGCGAGTGCGATCAAGGTGGGGGTGGGGCCGGGTTCGATTTGCACGACGCGGGTGATTGCGGGGGTGGGGATGCCGCAGTTTACGGCGATTCGGAATGTGGCGGATGTTTGCCGGGAGGCAGGGGTGCGGGTGATTGCGGATGGGGGGATTCGTTATTCGGGAGATGTGGTGAAGGCGTTGGCGGCGGGAGCGGATTTGGTGATGTTGGGGTCGTTGTTGGCAGGAACACGGGAGAGTCCGGGCAAGACGGTTTATTCGCAGGGGAGGCGGTTTAAGACTTATCGCGGGATGGGGTCGATTGGGGCGATGAAGAAGGGGGCGGGGGACCGTTACAGTCAGAATAGTAGTGGAAAGTTGGTGGCGGAGGGGGTGGAGGGCCGGGTGGCTTACAAGGGGCCGTTGGCGGATGTGATTTTTCAGTTGATGGGGGGATTGCGGTCGGGGATGGGTTATGTGGGGGCGGGGAGTCTGGAGGATTTGCGGATGAACGCGGAGTTTACGCAGATTACGGCGGGAGGATTGAGAGAGAGCCACGCGCACGATATCGTGATTACGGAGGAGCCGACAAACTATCAGCCGATCAGTTCCTGATCGGGAGGCAAGGGATGAATTGATATTTTTTACTAGAGATGCAGGAGGTGAATCATGTGGCGGTGTTGGATTTTGGGTCGCAGTATACGCAATTGATTGTGCGGCGAGTTCGAGAATTGGGTTTCTTTGCGAAGTTGTATCGGCCGGAAGGGTTGGGTGAGGTGGGGCAGCCGGGGGCGATTATTTTGTCGGGGGGGCCGAAGAGCACATCCGAGCCAGATGCGCCGGATATTGATTTCGAGATGTTGCGGGGGTTCGGGGTGCCGATTCTGGGGGTGTGTTACGGGATGCAGCTTTTGAATTTGAAGTTTGGGGGGACGGTGGAGCCGAGCGATCGGCGGGAGTATGGTCCGGCGAGCTTGGTTCCGAACAAGGGGGAGGGTTTGTTTGCGGAGATTTCGGCGGAGTCGCAGATTTGGATGAGTCATTCGGATACGGTGGGTGGCTTGGCGGAGACGACAGAGGTGTTGGCGGTGAATCAGCATGGGACGCCGGTGAGTTTGTGTTGGGCGGAGGGGGTGTTTGGGATTCAGTTTCACCCGGAAGTGACCCACAGCCATGAGGGGATGCAGGTGTTGAGAAATTTCCTTGGGATGGCGAAGGATTTGGCGGAGTTCCGGATTGAGGATTTGAAGCGGGAGTTGCTGGACGAGATCAAGGAGCGGGTGGGAGACAAGCAGGTGGTGTGTGGGGTGAGTGGTGGGGTGGATTCTACGATTCTTGCGGTATTACTGAAAGAGGCCGGAGTGCGGGAACGAGCTATTTTTGTGGATCATGGTTTGATGCGGAAGGATGAGGGGGATGAGGTGCGGGCGAATTTCGCGCGGATGGGGGTGGAGATTGAGACGGTGGATGTGAGCGGGTTGTTTATGGAGAAGTTGGACGGGGTGGAAGATCCGGAGAAGAAGCGGGATATCATTGGGAATCTCTTTGTGGATGTGTTTTGGGACGCGGTGGGGGATGCGCAGATGCTGGCGCAGGGGACCTTGTATCCAGATGTGATCGAGAGTGCGTCGAACGAGGGTTCGAAGGCGTCAAAAATCAAGACGCATCACAATCGGGTGGAGCGGATTTTGGAGCTGCAGAAGGAGGGGAAGGTGTTGGAGCCGTTGGCGGAGTTGTTCAAGGATGAGGTGCGGGAGCTGGGAATTTCGTTGGGGATTCCAGAGGATATTGTGAACCGGCATCCGTTTCCGGGGCCGGGGTTGGCGGTGAGGTGTCCGGGAGCGATCACGGAGAAGAAGTTGACGATCATTCGAGAGGCGGATGCGATTTATATCGGGAAGCTCAGGGAACATGGTTGGTACGACAAGATTTGGCAGGCGTATGCAGCGTTGATTCCGGTGAAGACGGTGGGAGTGAAGGGGGATGAGCGCAGTTATGAGTGGGCGGTGAGCTTGCGGGCGGTGGTGAGTGAGGATGCGATGACGGCGGATTGGGTGGAGTTGCCGTATGAGATTTTGCGGGAGTCGAGCTACCGGATTTTGAATGAGGTGCCGGGGGTGAACCGGGTGCTGTATGATGTCTCGACGAAGCCGCCGGCGAGTATTGAGTGGGAGTGAAAAAGGGTCGTTGGTTTTTCTGATTGTTTTGTCTACTTGAGGGCTGCGGAGGCGGCTTTGAGGAAGGGGTCTTGCCAGTTGGTGAGTTGGTCGCGGGTTTCGGGAGGGAGGAAGTCGCGGGATTTGTGGAGTTCGAAGTTTTTGCGGTCTGCTTCGGTGATTTCGAAGTTGATGTCGGGGGTGACACCGACGAGGTGGGGGGTTTTCCCACTAGGAGTGTGGTAGGTGGCGAAGGTGAGGCGGAGGGCGGTGCCGCCAGGGCGGGGGTCGATGTTTTGGACGGAGCCTTTGCCGTAGGAGGTTTCGCCGACGATGGTGGCACGTTCGAGGTCTTGAAGGGCGCCGGCGACGAGCTCGGAGGCGGAGGCGGAGGCGCGGTCGATGAGGACGACGAGGGGGTAGTCCCGTTGGACGCGCTGGCGGGCGGGGGTTTTGAGGGGTTCGGTTTGGGCGGCGGGGGAGCGGCCTTGAGTGGTGACGACTTCGGTGTCGGGCGGAAGGAAGAGGGCGAGGATTTTGACGGCGGCGTCGAGGAGTCCGCCGGGGTTGCCGCGGAGGTCGAGGATGAGTCCTTGGAGGCCCTGGTCTTCGAGGTCGTCGAGGGCGAGTTCGAGTTGGCGGGGGGCTTCGGCGGTGAATTGGGTGAGGCGGAGGTAGGCGATTTTGGCGTCGCCGAGTTCGGGGAGGAAGTGGACGTCGACGACGGGTTTTTCTTTGACGACGGAGCGGAGGAGGGAGGTGGTGAGCTCTTTGTTGCCGTTTTTCCGGTAGATGGTGAGGGTGACGGTTTCGCCGGGTTGTCCGGAGAGGGCTTGGAGGGCGAAGGGAAGGTCGAGGTTTGCGAGGTTGGTGTCGTCGCGTTTGAGGAGGACGTCATTGAGGCGGAGGTCGGCGTTGGCGGCGGGGGAGTAGTCGCGGATGGCGGCGAGGTAGATTTGGTTGTCCTTTTGGGCGAGGGTGATGCCGAGGCCGGGGAGTTGGAACTGGGGTTCGGCGTTTGATTCGGCGGGGTCGAGGTGTTGGGCGGTTTCGGGGTGGTAGAAGGCGGAGAAGGGGTCGAGAGAGCCGAGCATGCCTTCGAGGGCGTGGTTGATGAGACGTTCGTAGGTGAGTTTTTGGGCGTCGGGGTGGTTTTGGCGGACGTGTTCGAGGATATCGATGAATCGTTCCACGTGTTGGTAGCCTTCGGCGCGGTCGGGGAGCTCGGTGTTTTGTTGGGCCGGGAGAAGGAGGTTGAGGAGGAGGAGGAGGGTGGCGATGCGCATGGGGCTAGGAAACCAGAGACCAGAGAGTTGAGGCGAGGCTGGAGTTTGGATTTGTGGGAAAGGTTTTGGGGGTTTTGGGGGTGAGAGGATGGGGAGGCGGGGTGCTTTGGGGTTTTGCCTCGCGCAGAGCCGCGGAGTCGCAGAGGTTTTTTTGTTTTCGAAGAGAAGAAAAGTTTGGGTAGAGGTGGGGTTTGTGAGGGGGCTTTTGACCCGTGCAGGGTCGCAGAGCCGTGGAGATTTTGGTGGTTGGTGTCGCGCGAAGACGCGAAGACGCGAAGGTTGAGTGGTGTAGGGATTTTCTTTTTTTCCTTTCGCGCAGAGTCGGAGAGCCGCGGAGGTTTTTGTGGTTGGGGTCGCACGAAGACGCGAAGACGCGAAGGTTTTTGTTTGGGTTGTGGTTGTGGCTTTTGATGAGGATGGGTCGGAGGTTTTGGGAAGGGCTTGGTTCGGGGTGATGGGTTGGTTGGGGCGGCATTTGGGGGAGGGGAGGCTTTGATTTGAAGGTGGGTTTGCGGTGAAAAGCTTTGGTGATGAGTAATTTGTGGGGATTTTGGTTGTTTGAGGACTCGGTGTGGGGTTGGCAGGGGAACAGGGGGCTGATATGTTCCCGCACCTTGGCGTGGAGATTGCGGTTGAGCCGGGGAGAACGAAGTCTGTTGTGGAGTTCTTTGATCGCATTAAACGGGAGCGGCTTGCGCGACGGGGATTATCGTCGGGGCGGAAGCGACGGAAGCAGGACGACAAGGCGGTGTCGGAGTCGCTGGAAAGCAGTGAGTGGGTGAGGTTTTCGATTTATGGGGTGTTTGTGGTGGTGGGGTGGTTATTGGTGGCGGGTGCGCCGGGGGGGAGTTTTGACGGGGAGTTTTTGGCGGGAGGTGTGGTGACGTTTGTGATTTTTGCGGCGGCGGTTTTGATTTTTCATTTTAATCATCCGCAGTCATCAAACCGGAGTAGTAAGGCGGTGTTGGTGATTGGGGGGTTGGTGGCGCAGTTGTTGTTGGTGAGGGGGGTGATGGCGTTGAATCCGCCGAGTGTGTTGTTGGTGATGCCGGTGGCGTTTGTGCCGTTGGTGCACTCCGTGTTGTTAGGTCAGCGACTAGGAACGTTTTCGACGATTTTTTGTGCGATTTTAGGGGCCTTGGTGGTGCAGCCGGAGATGGCGATGGAGTATTTGGCTTTTGCGCTGGTGGCGGGTTATACGGGGGTGTTGGCGACGAGGCGGGTGAAGAAGCGGGAGAAGTTGTTGCGGGCGGGTTTGTTCATCGGGTTGGTGGGGGTGGTGATTGCGATTGTGTTCGAGGTGGTGGATTTGTCCTATTTGGCCAATGGGGTGGAGGGGTGGAAGAGTGTAGCGATGCAGATTGGGTTTGTGTGTGGGATGGGGGTGTTGACGGGGCTGGTGGTGAGCGGGTTGTTGCCGTTGTTGGAGGGGGTGTTTTTGTTGACGACGGAAATCAGTTGGTTGGAGATGAGTGATCTCAATCACAAGTTGTTGAAGCGGATGTCTTTGGAGGCGCCGGGGACGTTTCATCACAGTTTGATGGTGGCACAGCTTTCGGAATCGGCTGCGGAGGTGGTGGGGGCGAATTCATCGATGTGTCGGGTGGCGGCTTATTTTCATGATATTGGGAAGCTGAGTAAGCCGGAGTATTTTGTGGAGAATCAGGTGGAGGTGAATCCGCATGATGAGTTGACGCCGACGATGAGCGCATTGGTGATTGTGGCGCATGTGAAGGATGGGGTGGATATGGCGATTAAGGAGAAGTTGGCGCCCGAGGTTATCGATGTGATTGAGGAGCATCACGGGGATTCGCTGGTTTACTATTTTTACCGTAAGGCTCTTGAGCAGCGGGAGGAGCAACTGGAGAAGGCGGCGGCAGGGGCGATGGAGGAGGATGATGTGGCGGAGGTGGATGAGGATCGTTTCCGTTATCCGGGACCACGACCGCAGACTCAGGAGAGTGGGATTATTTCTTTGGCGGATGCCGTGGAGAGTGCGTCGCGGAGTCTGGAGAAGCCGACGCCGAAGAAGATTCAGGCTCTTGTGGATGAGATTGTCTTGAAGCGGATCGAGGAGGGGCAGTTGGATGACTGTGGATTGACGCTGACGGATGTGCGCGAGATTCGGAAGGTATTTGCGAAGACCTTGAGGAGTATGCTGCACACGCGGATTGCGTATCCGGAGGATGAGAAGAAGAAAAAGAAGAAGAGTCGCAAGGAACGGGAAGAGAGGACAGTGGAGGCGGAGAATGTGGTGCCGGTGGAGGAGTTGGAGCGACGTCGGCGAGCGGGGAACAAGTGAAGGGTTCGGAGGCGGAGCTTTTTGTGCATTGTCGGGGAGGGTTGACGGGGGAGGAGTGTGCGCGGGTGGAGGAGCTGTTGCCACGAGCGGTGGATGAGGTGGTGGTGCGGTGGCCGAAGAGTGGCTTGGGGGAGCTGGATGAGTTGGAGGTGAGTTTGGTGGATGATGCGACTTTGGCCCGGGTGCATGGGGAGTTTTTGGATGACCCGACGGCGACGGATGTCATTACATTTGATCACGGGGAGATTCTGATCAGTGTGGAGATGGCGGAAAGTCGGGCGCAGGAATTCGGGAAAGAGACTTGGGAGGAGGTTTTGCTGTATCTTGTGCACGGGTTGCTGCACTTGGCGGGTTTTCAAGATAAAGCGGAGGATGAGCGGCGGGAGATGGCGGAATTGCAGGAGGAGATTTGGGCGGGATTGGTGGCTTGATTTTCGGAAACGTTTCCGCCGCATTGACAAGGGGGGGGAAGTTGCCGCAGTTTTTAGGGGCTGGAGAGACTCTGTTTAGAAGGTCTTTCGAGCGGCACACCACATTTCAAGCGCACACGTGTATTCAAATCAGGACTATCTTAGCCAGTTGTTAGTAGAGTCAGGTCTCGTCGAGGCCGACATGGTGGAATCGATCAAGAGCGAAGCCGGGGCTTCGGAAGTTGTGGATCGTCTGTTGATGGACGGGTCCGTTTCCGAGGATCAGGTGACGGCGATTATTGCCCAGAATGCGGCGATGGAAGTGGTTGATTTATCGAATTTTGAAATTCCGGAGGAGTTGGCAGCGACGATGACTTCGGATGTTGCGAAGCGTTTCCAGGCGGTGCCGGTTCATGATGATGGTTCGGAATTGATGGTGGCGATTGCGGATGGCTTGAATTTTGAGACGCTGGATAGTTTGCCACATGCGGTGGGACGTTCCGTGAATCCGGTTTTGGCGAATCTTTCTGATATTCAGCGGTTGTTATTGGATGTGTATCGAGTGGGAGCCGCTGGTGAGGATGATATCCCGGAGTTTGAGGTGTTGACGATGGAGGGGGTGGAACAGGTGACGGAGGAGGATGCGCCGATTGTGCGGATCGTGACGACGACTTTGATGAATGCCTTCAAGATGAAGGCGAGTGATATTCATATTGAGCCCATGGAGACGACCTTGCGGGTGCGTTTCCGAATGGATGGCAAGTTGGTGGAAGTGGAGAATCATCCCAAGAAGTTGCTGCCTGCGGTGGTGGCACGGCTCAAGGTGATGAGTGGTGCGATGAGTATCGCGGAGAAGCGTTTGCCGCAGGATGGTCGGATCCAGATGCGGATTGCGGGGAAGCCGGTGGATTTGCGGGTTTCGACGGTGCCTTCGAATCACGGGGAGAGTGTGGTGATGCGGATTTTGGATAAGTCGGCTCTGACCCTTGGTTTGCCGCAACTGGGTTTCTTTTCTGATGATGAGGCGGTCTTCAAGGACATGATTGCTTTGCCGGACGGGATTCTTCTGGTGACGGGGCCAACGGGTTCCGGAAAGACGACGACGCTTTATGCGTGTCTCAATGAGATCAATAAGCCGGATAAGAAGATCATCACGGTTGAGGATCCGGTGGAATACCAGCTTTCAGGCATTAATCAGGTGATGGTGAAGACGGATGTGGGGATGACGTTTGCGGCGGCGTTGCGGTCGATGCTGCGACAAGCGCCGAACATCATCATGGTGGGTGAGATTCGAGATAAGGAGACGGCGACGATTGCGATGAATGCTTCGTTGACGGGCCACTTGGTGTTCTCGACTTTGCACACGAATGATGCGACGGGTTCGATTGCGCGTTTGGCGGACATGGGGATTAAGCGTTTCTTGATTGCGTCGGCGGTGCGAGCGGTGCTGGCGCAACGATTGGTCCGTCAGTTGTGTCCGGACTGTAAGGCTCCGGCCGAGTTGACGGAGCGGGAGTTGCGGATTCTTGGTATTGATCGGGAGCGAGCAGAAGCGGCGGGAGTTCTGGGCCCGCAGGGCTGCGAAACCTGTCGTCAGGGTGGGTATAAGGGTCGGAAGGGAATTTTTGAGATTTTCCAAATCGATGATGAGGTGAGGCACTTGATTAATGATGATTTGAGTAGTCCGGAGCTGAGAAAACGAGCACGGGAGTTGGGAATGCGGACCTTGCGAGAGGATGGTATTCGAAAGGTGTTGGGCGGGATGACTTCCGCGGAAGAGGTGATTCGGGTCACCATGTCGGACGAACATTAAACGAGAGGAGATTTTAGAATGGATAGTCAACAAGTCATCGATTTGTTCCAGAGCCGGGGGATGTTGGAGCCCGGTTTGGAAGCGGAGTTGAAGAATCAGTTAGAGACGAGCGGGAAGGATATTTCCGAGCTTTTGGCTGATTACCAGATACTGGGGGATCGGAATGAGGTGTGGCCGATTATTGCGCAGGAGTTGGGAGCTGAGCTGATTGATCTGGAGACCTATGTGCCGCCGAAACCGGTGGTGGCAATGGTGCCAGCGGGTTTGGCGCGTTTGCATGGTGCGTTGCCGTTGATGGTAGACGAGAACGGACTGACGGTTGCGCTCACGGACCCGTTTAATCCGCAGACTTTGGAGGATTTGCGTTTTGCTTTGGGGCAGGATGTCAATTTGGCGGTGGCTCCAGATTACCTCGTGGAGGCCAAGATCAATGACATCTATGCGGCAGATCAGTCGGAGATGATGAATGAGTTGATCGGCCAGATGGAGGATCAGTTTAGTGGGAAGTCGGAAGCGGAGTTGGAGGATGAGGCGAATGCGGCTCCAATTATTCGCTATGTCGATTTGGTGATTTTCCAGGCGATTAAAGAGAAGGCGTCGGACATTCACTTCGAGCCGTTCGAGAAGGATTTTCAGATTCGTTATCGAGTTGATGGTGCGTTGTATGCGATGGCGCCGCCGCCGCCGCATTTGGCGAATCCGATTTTATCGCGGGTGAAGGTGATGGCGAATTTGAACATCGCCGAGAAGCGGATTCCTCAGGATGGGCGGATTGTGAAGCAGGTTGGGGATCACCATGTGGACATGCGGGTGTCTTCTTTGCCAACGACGCACGGGGAGAGTGTGGTGTTGCGGGTTTTGGATAGCTCGTCGGTGAACTTGAATCTGGAGGCGTTGTCGTTGCCGGAAGAAGTGGATGGCTACATTCGTGAGACGATTGAGAAGCCGAACGGGATCTTCGTGGTGACGGGGCCAACGGGAGCGGGCAAGACGACGACACTTTATGCGGCTTTGCGGGAGATTAACCGGGTCGATACCAAGCTTTTGACGGCGGAGGATCCGGTGGAGTATGATGTTGACGGGATTGTGCAGGTGCCGGTGAACGAGGCAATTGATTTGACCTTTGCCCGGGTGTTGCGGGCGTTCTTGCGACAGGATCCGGACAAGATTCTGGTGGGGGAGATTCGAGATTTGGAGACGGCGCAAATTGCGATTCAGGCTTCGTTGACGGGGCACTTGGTGCTTTCGACACTGCACACGAATGATGCGGCGGGTGCGGTGACGCGTTTGATTGACATGGGGACGGAGCCGTTTTTGGTGGCGGCATCCCTGGAAGGGGTGTTGGCGCAACGATTGGTGCGGCGAATCTGTTCTGATTGTAAGGCGGATTATGAGCCGAATGAGGCAACCGTTTCACAGCTGGGTCTTTCGGCCCATGAATTGGGGGACAAGAGGTTTTACACGGGAACAGGTTGTGAGACTTGCGGTGGCGGGGGGTATCGTGGGCGAAGGGGCTTGTTCGAGTTGTTGGATGTCTCTGACCCGGTGAAGGAGCTGGTGACGGAACGAGCACCGACGGTTGTCATTAAGCAGAAGGCGATTGAGTTGGGAATGAATACACTGCGCGAAGATGGTTTGCGCAATATTTATGACGGCACGACAACGATTGAGGAAGTTTTGAAATACACCTAGGTCAAGTTTCGCCGAATGGAAAAATTTCCTTTTGGCGGCTTGCCTTGGCAAGGGGAGACAAGATAGACAAGAGAGACAACGACATGGCGGATTTCCAGTATATTGCACTTGATGCGCAGGGGCAGCAGCATGACGGCACCATTGATGCCGGAACGCGCGAAGAGGCTATTCAGAAACTGCAGGGGCAGGGACTTTATCCAACGAAAGTGGGTGAGGCTGGAAAAGCTGCCAAGGGTAAGAAGGGCAAAGGCAAGGGTAAGAAGGCGGGTGGCAAGAAGAAGGCAGCAGCGGCTTCGAAGGGTGGGGGCAAATTGAAGCCCAAGGTATTGATGATTTTTACCCGGCAATTGGCGACCCTGATTGATTCGGGATTGCCGCTTCTTCGCGGGTTGAATGTTTTGGCTAATCAGGAGCCGAATCCGGTTTTGAAGAGCACGATTTCGTCTTTAGCGGATTCCGTGCAAGGTGGTTCGACTTTTTCTGAAAGCCTTTCGCAGCATCCCAAAATTTTCAATAAGCTCTACGTCAACATGGTGAAGGCGGGAGAGCTGGGCGGGGTCCTTGAGGTCGTTTTAGACCGATTGGCGGAATATCAGGAGAAGGCGCAAAAGCTGAAGAACAAGATTGTTTCGGCGATGGTTTATCCGGTGATCGTGATGTTCATCGCGGTGTTCATCTTGACCTTCCTGATGATTTTCATTGTTCCGCGTTTCCAAGAGATGTTTGCCGACATGGGGGATGTGGAATTGCCGATGATTTCCAAGATTGTTTTCAATACGTCGGGATTCCTGATGAGTATGTCTATCCCTTACATCCCGAATGTGGTGTGGGTTTTGGTGGTGGTTGTGCTGGGTTACCTGGGTTTCTCGGCATGGGGTCGCACCCCCGGTGGGCGGAAGGTGTTAGATAACTTCAAGCTCAATGCACCTCTGTTCGGTGATATCCAACGCAAGAGCGCGATTGCACGTTTTTCGCGAACCTTGGGTACCTTGGTGACTTCGGGGGTTCCGATTTTGCAAGCGTTGAACATTACGAAAGAGACAGCTGGTAATGTTGTTGTATCCGGGGCGATCGAGAAGGTTTATGATAGTGTGAAGGAAGGTGAGTCGATTGTGCAGCCTATGCAGGCCAGTAGTGTCTTTCCTTCGATGGTGATCAGTATGGTTGATGTGGGTGAGGAGACTGGTCAATTGCCAGAGATGCTTCTGAAGATTGCGGATGTTTACGACGATGAAGTGGACAACGCTGTGACCGCGCTAACCTCGATTTTGGAACCGATTATGATCGTATTTCTTGCGGTTGTGGTAGGGGGAATCGTATTCGCGCTCTTCTTGCCGTTGATTAAAGTGATTCAGCAGATGCAGCAGTGATTCGAGATTTATCGAAAAGGTGCTACAGTTTCAGTTATGAAAACGAATAAGAGCTTTCGTCCTTTGCTCCGTGAGGGATTTACAATGGTAGAGATTCTCACCACGGTGGCGATCATCATGGTCTTGATGGGAATGAGTCTGGGGATTGGTCTTTGGGCGCAGAAGAATGCGCAGATTGAGAAGGCCAAAGCGGAAATTGCGTTGTTTGAAAATTCGCTTCAGCAGTATGAAGCTGATAATGGCGAATATCCGGATGGTAATGGTTCGGATAGAAGCTCGGTGGAGCTTTATCAAGCGCTCTATGAAAATGGGATCTTGAACGACACGCGTGTTTATATGGATCAGCTGAATCCTGATACGAGTGACATGTTCAAACGTCGCATCGATGACCAAGGTCTCATCTTGGATCCTTTCAAGAGTAAAAAGACTCCCAAGCCTTATTTCTATATTCGCGGCTTGGATGAAAATGGCGAGCAGAAGCAGGATGCTTTTAATCCCGATTTCGA
>JBCCZX010000040.1:0-19180 GCA_039186735.1 Verrucomicrobiota bacterium
ACCTTCACCCCCACCCCCCCCGACCTCGAAGACTACTACGCCTACCGTATCAAAACCTCCTAAAATTGGAGAGGCGACCTTTACTGTCGCCCCCAAAGAATCCCGCCACAACCCAACCTCCTCTCTCTCCTAACCTCCTGTTCAAAAGCCACAAAGAATCCCGCCACAACCCAAGCCACAGAATCCAACACCAATCCAAAATCCTTTTCATCCTGTCCATCCATGTTCCTTCCCGCAAAACCCAAGAAAATCCGCGTCAATCTGCGGTTCAAATTCTAAAACTCAATGCTCTCCCAACTCATCCACGAAGCCCGCGCCCAATTCCGGCGTCCCTTCTTCTGGATCTGTGCTTTCCTCTACTTCGCCATTGCCTTCGGCGACGCCTACCAAGCCGGGCTCGCCGGTGACGGCTTCCAATGGATCAACGGCGCCGACGCCATCTCCACCCGCTCCGTCATCCTCAGCCTCCTCGGCATCCTCGCCATCGCTGGGCTCCTCGGCCAAGCCACCAGCCGCGACCGCGACCAAAACACCGAGGAACTCGTCCTCACCACCCCCGCCTCCCGCGTTACCCTCGGCCTCCCCTGCTTCCTCATCGGCTTCCTCTCCGCCGCCCTCATTGGCGCCTGCTTTGTCCCCGGCATGATCCTCGGCTCCATGATGCCCGGCATCGCCCCTGAAACCCTCGGCCCCCATGTCCCTTCTCACTACCTCAAAGGCTTCACCTACTACCTCCTCCCCAACTTCTACCTGGTCAGCATCCTCGCCTTCGCCGTCGGCTCCCACTTCCGCAGCCAAGCCGTCACCTGGCTCGCCGCGACCGGGCTCCTCGTCGTCTGGATCGTCACCCGCATGCTTCTCGGTCAAGACGTCCTCCGCCACGACCTCTTCCCCGTCTACGCCCTCCTCGAACCCTTCGGCACCTCCGCCTCCGCCCAATTCGCCATGGAGCGCACCGTCGCCCAAAACAACGCTAACTTTGTCCCCTTCGCTGGCCTCCTCCTCTGGAACCGACTCCTCTGGTGTTCCCTCGCCACCCTCCTCCTCATCCACACCCTCCGCACCCTTCCCCTCCAACCCGCCGCCTCCCGGGCCTCCGGAAAAGCCAAGCGCCGCAGCTCCCGCTTCCCCTTCTTCCTCCCCCGCTTTCATCTTCTCCTCCACCTCCACTGGGAACTCCTCGGCCTCCTCCGCACCCCCGGCCTCCGCCTCTTCCTCGCCCTCGCCGCCCTCTCCCTCTGGTTCACCGCCTCCTCAGCCGCCACCCACCAATTCTCCCTCCCCACCACCGACCTCCTCGTCCACAACACCGGCTTCTACTTCGATAAAATCCTCATCCTCGTCCTTGTCTGGTCCGCCGCCTCTCTCTTCCACCGCGAGCGCCAACATAATCTTGTCGAAGTCGCCGACGCCCTCCCCACCTCCACCCTCACTCGCTTCTCCGCCAAAACCCTCGCCCTCCTCCTCATCATCCTTTCCTTCTGGGCCCTCGCCGTCCTCGTCAACCTCGCTTTCCAAGCTGCCAACAACTTCCACCACTACGAACTCCCCCTCCACCTCACCGACTCCTTCCTCATCAAAGCCCCCTTCTACCTCTTCATGGGCATCCTCGCCCTCTCCCTCCAGGCCCTCATCCGCAACCGCTACCTCGCCATGGCCGCCTTCCTCGTCATCTACCTCCTCCCCGTCCTCTTCGACGGCCTAGGTATCCACCATCCCCTCTTCCGCTTCGGCAAGTCCAACTTCTTCTGGTATTCCCTCATGGATGGCTACGGCCACTTCCTCACCGGACACTGGTGGATGATTACCTACTGGACTCTTGGTAGTTTGCTCCTTTGGACGGTCGCCGCCGCCACCCTCCCTCGCGGCACCCAACCCCGCAAAAGAATCGCCCTCTTCAACCAAAACCTCCTCAGCGGAAAAGGCCCTGTCATCCTTACCATTCTCTGCTTCGCCTTCCTCGGCACCGGCTTCGCCATCTGGAACCAGACCGCCGTCCAAAACCAATGGCCCCTCCTCTCCAACGACGCCGTCAAAGCCGAAATGGAAAAAGCCTTCAGTCCCGATTGGCGTGACCGCCCCCAACCCCGCGTCGTCGCCATCGGCTACCAACTCGACCTCTACCCCTCCGAACGCCGCTTCACCCTCGACGGCACCTACACCCTCCACAATCCTTTCGATCAACCCATCTCCGAACTCCTCCTCCTCACCGAACCGCACCTCCAACTCACCGAGGTCACCTTTCCCGGCCACCAATCCCAACTCCTCGCCCAAAACCCCGCCCTCCAAAGCCAGCACTGGCAAATCACCCCCTCCCTCCCTCCCGGTGAACGCCTCCAAATGACCTTCTCCACTGCCTGGCAACCTCGCCCCGGCTTCCGAGCCCGCGCCCAAAACGACAGTGTCAACGAAGTCGGCCCCACCGAGGTCCTCGGCAACGGCACCTCCCTCCTCAACCTCCAACTCCTTCCCGCCGTCGGCTACACCGACCGCGTCGAACACAAGCCCCGCTGGAAACGTCGCAAGTATGACCTACCCCTCGACTGGACCCCACCTGCTGGCGAATTCGGCCGCAACCAATCCCACGACACCCTCCACCTCGACTGGGTCGAGCACGTCGACGCTCTCATCACCACCGCCCCCGACCAACTCCCCCTCCACGCTGGCAAAATTCTCTCCGATACCACCCTTGAAAACGGCCGTCGCCAAATCCACTACCGCATCGATCACCCCTCCCGCGGCTGGTCCCCCATCCTCTCCGCTCGCTACACCCAAAAAGAATACCCCACCCCTGAGAACATCGTCCCCCTCACCTTCTACTACGACCCTCGTTACGCTTTCACCCTCGATGCCATGGCGGAACACTTCACTGACGTCTTGGAATACTACACTTCGACCTACGGGCCCGCCCCCTTCGACCACGCCCGCATGGCCCAGCAATCCCTCCACTTCGACGGCCTCGGCAACCGCTCCGGACTCTCCTACTCCACCGAAATCCTCCTCTGGAAAACCGACCTCAAGAAATCAAAGGGCGATGACCTCGCCAAATTCGCCGCCCACCTCATGGGCATGTCCTGGTTCGGCGACCAACTCATCCCCGCCAACATCGGCGGCGCCAAAATCATCCACGCCGGTCTCCCCTACTGGTCTGCCGGGCTCTACCTCCACCAGCAGCGCACCCCCGCCCGCTCCCGCCAACTCCGCCTCCAGGAAATGCGCGAACTCTTCCGCAAACGCCGCGACCTCGCCGACGAAGAAACACCTTTCGTTCTCGAACACAAAGACTCCGGCATCCTCCGCACCAAAGGCCTCATCCTCCTCACCTACCTCGCCGAACTCGCCGGCCCAGAAGTCATCACCACCGCCTTCCGCGACTTCCTTGACACATACCGTTACCAACCTGCGCCCTACCCCACCGCCGACGACTTCCTCACCATCCTCGAAAAACACCTCCCTGCCGAATTTCACCCTCAACTCGACGACATCTTCCGCCACATCACCCGCTGGGACCTCCGTGCCCACTCCGCCACCACCGAACAAACGTCTGACGGCCAATGGAAAACCACCGTCCAAATCGAGGCCCGAAAATTCCACACCTCCGGCCTCGGCGAAGAAACCGAAGTCCCCCTCAACACTCCGCTCTTCCTCACCCTCTCCAAAGACAAATCCCCCGACACCGCCCTCCTCAAAACCACCATCTCCCCCGACTCCGGCCTCACCACCCACACCTTCCTCACCAAAGAAAAACCACACACCCTCCACCTCGACCCCGATCACCTCCTGCCCGACCCCAACCCCAACAATCAAAGCCGACCCGTTGAGTAAACCGACCCCTCAAAAGCACTTTTCCAACAATCCACCGCTAATAGTGCCCACGAAGCGTGAATTTACAGGAAATTCCGAAAATTCCGAGTTGCAAATGAGTCTTAGCAGCGCCAATGAGAAGAAGTCAAAAGCTCACCTAAACGGATTTAAAAAATCACCGCAAGACTATGAAAAATGCCATCCTCGCCACCATCCTCAGCTCAACCCTTCTGAGCTTCGCCGACTCCAAGTTCGAGCAAGACCGCGCCGCCATTCTCGCCATGGCTGGACACTTCGAAATCACTTTCGCCTTCGAAGAAACCATTCCCCTCGTGGAAGGATACAAATTACAAAAACCCTACAACGAAGACGCTCGCGAACTAGTCAAAGTTGTCTCCGATACCGGCACCGAAATCACCCTCCAACACATCCTTGTGATGGAGGATATGGACGGCCCCCGTATTATCAAACACTGGGGCCAAATCTGGAAATACGAAGACCCCCTCGTCCTCGACTACGAGGGCAACATGACTTGGCTACCCCGCACCCTCTCCGAAGAAGAAGTCAAAGGCACCTGGACCCAATTCGTCACCCAGGTTGACGACAGCCCTCGCTACAAGGCCGCCGGCACGTGGGAACACAGCGGCAACTACTCCGCTTGGACTTCCCTCCCCTCCACCCGACCCCTCCCCCGCCGCGAATACACCAAACGCTCCGATTACGACCTCCTCAAAGTCGTCAATAAACACGTGATCACTCCCGAGGGTTGGGTCCACATGCAGGACAACCGCAAATTCGTCCGCCGCAACGGCCTCAACAAATCCCTCTGTCTCGAGCGCGGCACCAACACCTACTTCCGCATGACCGACCTCGACGACATCGAAAAAGAAGACTTCGCCGTCGCCGAAAAATACTGGCAAGAAACCGGTCACTTCTGGGCCGACGTCCGTTCAGCTTGGGACACCATCATCGCCAGCTCCACAGGTCCCGTCGCCTACGAATCCCGCATCCTCGCTCCCAAGGACGAAAAAGTCGTCGTCTCCAAAGAAGAGGCCGAACTCGAAAAAGCCACCAAAACCGCGGGAGAAGAAGAAACCGAAAAGCCGAAAGAGAAGAAGCTTCTCCTCATGGCCCGCATGTGGGGCCTCGCCGAAACCTTCACCACCGACCCCTCCGCCGCCTCCCCTCTCATCATCGACAAGGTCTTAAAGCAACACCTCCGCTAACTCACGATCTCACTTCCATGCTAGGGCGGACCGGCTCGGTCGGCCGTGACCAACCTATTCACGTCCCCCTGACCACTTGAGTCCACATCCGTCATCCTTCGCGCTTCGCCGTGGACTTCACGTCCCCGCAGCCTACCTACTCATCCTCACCAGCATCTCCCCCCTGCCCGCTCAAACCGAACTCGAAGAAACAGTCGTCGTCGCATCCCGCCTCGAAGAAAAAACCTCCCAAACCGCCGGTAGTTCTTCAGCTATCACAAGTGACGAAATCCTTGAAAGTGGCGCAACTAGCCTCTCCGACGCTCTCAAATACGAGCCCGGTGTGTCCGTCCCCTTCGATACCGCGGGTTCGGATGGACTAGTCCCTTACCTTGCCGGCGGAGACTCCGCCGTCAACATCCGCGGCCTCGAAGGCAACCGCATTTCCATCGACGTTGATGGTATTCGCCAACCAGAAGACTTTGTCGTCCGTTCCTTCGAAGGCGCAGGCGGACCAGGTCGAATTTATTTCGACCCTGCCACCTTTTCCCAAATCGAACTCTACAAATCCGCTGCTTCTTCCTTGTACGGTTCCGATGCGCTCGGCGGTGCCATTTCCGGTCGCACCGAATCTGCCCTCACCCTTCTCGGCCCCGAACTCGATGGCACCGTTGTGAACAACACCTTCACCTACTCCGAAGTCAACGAGTCCATCCACAACCGCCTGGCCCACGCCATGGGCAACGGCACCACCGCCTTCTCGCTCCTCCACTCATACCGCCGCGGACAAGAACGAAAAAATAACTCCTTCTTCCCTGCCAATCCTGCCGAATTCAACTCCCATGCCATCCTGGCAACTCTCAACTGGAAACCCACCCCCGATTCCGTTCTCACTTTCACCACTGACTACTACCTGAACGAATCCAATATCGATACGAACAGTGCCGAAGGCTACCTCAGCGCCGGGATCCTTAATATTTTCGTCGCTTCAGAAGACGAACGCGAACGCCTCCGATTCTCCCTTGACTACATGCTCCAATCTCCCACCAACCTCTTCGACACCTTCGCCGCGAAAGCCTACTGGCAGCGCGCGACCGCTGCCAGCGACAATGTCCAACAAGCCATCGCTTTCGGTGCTTTCCGAGACCAACTCAACGACATTGACTACAAAACCGACATTTTTGGAATCAACTCCCAAGCCACCAAAGAACTAGCCTTCAACCAGTTCACCTACGGAACCGAACTCTCCTTCTCTCGCGTCGAATCAACCTTCTTCCGCACTCAACGTTTTCCCGGGGGTTCCTCTCTCCTCTTCGATCTCATAAGCATGGCCCCGTCAGACGTCATCCGCGCTGGAACATTCCTCCAAGATAAGATGACCTTCGGCAACCGCGAAGAATGGGAAATCACTCCCGCCATTCGCTTTGATTACTACTCCGTCTCCCCCGAAAATACCGACCCTTTCCTAGTCCAAAGTAACGGCCAAGAAGCCGCAGACTACGACAACCTTTCGCTCTCACCCAGTCTCTCCATCCTCTACAATTTTACCGACTCCTTCAATCTCTACGGCAGCTGGGCTCAGGGAACAAGAAATCCCTCCGCTGAAGAACTCAATGGCGTTTTCGCTCATGGCGGCGACTTCATCACAGTCCCCAATCCCGACCTCACCGAAGAACGTTCAAATTCCTTCGAAGTTGGCCTGCAATTTAACGACGACACCGTGAATGCTCAAGTCTCCGGATACTACAATCTCTACACCGACTTCCTCGAAAACGGAGTTCTCATTGTCGATAATCCCCCAGGAACTCCGGACGAACTTACTACGATCAACCGCGGAGAGGTCGAAATTTACGGCCTCGAAGCCAAGGCCGACTGGCTCCTCGGCGAAGACTTCTCGCCGCTTCAAGGGCTCTCTGTCGGGGGCTCTTTCACATGGACCGAAGGCACAACCAATGACGGGTCTGGCAACCCGGACCAACCCCTCAATTCCGTCGACCCGTGGAAATCCGTGGCCTATCTCGCCTACAACCATCCTAGTGAAAAGTGGGGCTCTCGCCTCACAGCAACATACTCCGCCGCAAAAGACCAAGCCGACATCGGCCCCTCTGCCAGCCAGCCTCTTCAAAGCAACTCTTGGCTCACTCTCGACCTCACAGCCTACTGCCAACTCACCGAAAGCCTCCGCCTGCGCGCAGGTCTGACCAACCTCCTCGATGAAGAATATGTCACCTGGGCTACCGCGCGCCGGGGGAACGGCCACGGGGGCAGCGCCGCAGTTCTGCCCAATTCCTTTTATTCCCAGCCCGGACGCTCATTTTTCGTCGCCTTCGACTTAGCCTTTTAATTGAACGCCAAAAGATCGCAACACACCGACAGCTTGACAAGCGACCCATGCAGAATCTCATTCCAGTGAAAAATTTTGTCTTTTGCCTGATTTTCACCATTCCCTGTTTTGCTGAAACAGGAAGCGTCATAGTTCCTTCTACCCGCGGAAATTTAGACACCGCCTACGTCGAATGGGATTCCTTCACCGGGATCAATGACGCCAACGCTACAGGCACCGCCAACTCCGATTTTACCCACAATTTCAGCAGCGGCACAATGACTCAAACCGCTTCTCTGGCTTTCCCGGGCGGCGTCAAATTCACTACCGCCACCGACCGCCGCATCTATACCTTCGACTCTGCCACCGACTGGACTCTCGCCGGCACTTCAACAGTCTCTTATAACAAGGCCACCCTTCAAACAGTGGAACTACTTAGCGGCACCTTTGGAAACGGAGCTCCCGTCACCGGACTTACTTCCTACAACGTCACCCTCAATGGCATCGCTCCCACTACCGCAAGCGCTCAAGCTCGCACCGAAACCATAACTATCGATGTTGGTGGCACGCCATTCAACTTCGACCGCTCCATTGCTCTCACCACCTTCACTTGGGAACTTCCCACCTCTTCAACCACTGTTTCGCTCAACCTCACCGGGCCTTCAAGCTCTCACGACTCCATCGACGCCTTTGTCCTCGACCTCGAAACCATTCCTTCTTCCCCTCCAACACCCGAAATTTTCATTGCTAACAACCAAGTCACCCTCTCCTGGCCAAGCGACTCGTTAGCCACACTCAAATCCACCACAAACCTGTCAGACCCGAATTCCTGGCAAAACGTAAACACCACTCCAGTCATTTCGGGCAACAACTACCAAGTCACCATCGCAATCCCGAACGACCCTACGTTTTTTCGCCTCGAATCCTAACTCTACCCCTTTTTAGAAAAAATACACACAATGAAAAAGACAACCAACACCCTGTTCCTTGGCCTAGTAGCCTTGGCAGTCAACGCTTCGGCCGCGACTTCATTTATTGCCGACCCAAATAGCCTCGTTGGGGCTGAATGGGACTTTTGGCTCACCGAACCCGCTGCAACCACGAGCACCTATGACGATCCCTTCGATGACCCGGATCAAGGTGCCACCGTGACTGCTGTCGAACCCAGCTTTGGCTATAACCAAGGCCCGGCTCAAACCACCTTCGGAACCATCTCCGTCACCGATTCACTCGTCACCAGCGACGTGCTTGACCATTACAACTTCCCTGGTGGATTCCTCTTCAACCCCGATAGCTACTACATCCACAATGGAGCATTTCAGTGGAACACAAGTATCACTCTCGCTGCA
The DNA here is from genome assembly GCA_039186735.1 of Verrucomicrobiota bacterium. Lineage (GTDB taxonomy): Bacteria > Verrucomicrobiota > Verrucomicrobiia > Verrucomicrobiales > Akkermansiaceae > Roseibacillus. Next base: position 8,682 of record JBCCZX010000040.1, read on the forward strand.
ACAGTAGACTATGTGCGTGTGAGCTATGCTTTGCTTGGTTTCGGAGGAACCCCTGCTTCTGCCTTCGACAACGCCCCCTCCATTGCTGGAGCCACGCTTTTGGATTCCGGATCTTATGACGACATCACTTCGACCGTATTCTACTACGACTTCCAGTTGGCTTCTTCGAGCACCGAAATCGACACGACCTTCGGTGATCTGATTTCAACACCATTTGCGCCTGGTTTCTTTCCCGGAAGTTTCAAATCCATCGATGCAATCCAAGTCGAAGGATTGAACGTCGCTCCAACTGCCATCCCCGAGCCCTCCGCAGCTCTCCTCGGTCTCCTCGGCACTCTCGGCCTCTTGCGCCGCCGCCGCTAGTCTGACCAGAATCCCTGTTTCCAAATCCATCTCGCAACCCCTGCGAGATGGATTTTTTTTGCACAGTCCCCACCTCAAACAAACCGACCAGACACACCTCAGGCCAAAAAAAGGCAAACCACCATCATTGCTATTCCTCACTCTCATTCTAAGCTGTAGTCGCGCCGACAATTCAAACAAACTAAGCAATGATTCGAACCATCCTCCTCGCCCTCGGGCTCACAACTATCCTTTCCGCCGAAGAAGTCCGCCTCTACACCGAACGGCACTACGCCGCCGACAAAACCATCTTCGAAGAATTCACCGCCAAAACCGGCATCGAAGTCAAAGTCGTCAAAGCCGGCGGCAATGAACTCCTCGCCCTCATGAAGGCCGAAAAGGACGCCCCTCAAGGTGACCTCTACATCGCCGTCGATGCCGCCGCCCTCGACCGCGCCAATCAAGCGGACCTCCTGACCCCGGTCTCGAATCAAGACATCCTCGCTCGCATACCCCAGGGCTTCCTCCCCGAAAACAAGTCGTGGCTCCCCATCACCATGCGCGCACGCGTCATTGTCTACGCCAAAGACCGTATCAAACCCGAGGATGCTCCCAAAACCTACGCCGACCTCGCCGACCCTCAATGGAAAGGCAAAGTCCTCATTCGCTCCTCCTCCAGCCACTACAACCAAGCGCTCCTCGCTTCCATCCTCGCCTCCAAAGGCAAATCAGATGCCCTCAAGTGGGCCCAGGGCGTCAAAGACAACATGGCCCGTCCTCCCCAAGGCGGTGACCGCGACCAGGTCCGCGCCCTTGCCCAAGGCCTCGGCGACATCGCCGTTTCCAACTCTTACTACCTCGGCCTCCTCGAAAATGCCGACGATGAAAAAGACAAGGCCGCCCGTGCTGCCGTCAACATCGTCTTCCCCAATCAGGACGAGCGTGGCACCCACGTCAACATCAGCGGCGGTGGACTCATCAAAGGAGCGGCCAACACCGAAAACGCCACCAAGCTACTCGAATATCTGACCTCACCTGAGGTCCAGGCCCAATATCAGAAACTCACCTCTGAGTTTGCCGTCATCGCCGACCTCGAGCCCGAACCCCTCCAGAAAGCCTGGGGCGAATTCAAGCCCGACTACCAAAGTCTCCACGAATTGTCTGGCCATCACGAAGAAGCCGTCAAACTCTTCGACGTCGTCGGATGGCCCTGAACCCAGCAACCACAGCTAAGAATCTCCTCGCAACGCCTGGCCTCACCGCCGGGCGTTTCGTTGCTTGGACCTTTGGGCTTCTCCTGCTCGCTCCCGTCGTTTTCACCCTACTCGCCCTTGTCACCAGCCAGGGCGGTGAAAGCTGGTCCCACGTTCGTGAATACACCCTTGGACCTGCGGTCCGCAGCTCGCTCATTCTTGTTATCTTCACCGGATTGTTCTCCACTCTCTTCGGCCTTCCCGCTGCCTGGTGCGTCACTCATTACAATTTTCCCGGTCGCAAACTCCTCTCCGTCCTCCTCGTTCTTCCCCTCGCCATTCCCCCCTACATCGCGGCATACGTCACCACAGAGGCCCGCGAAGCCGCCATCCCTCTCCTGATCTCCATTCGCGAGGACCATGGTGTCGATGCCTACCTGCGCGCCGAAGTCTTCCACCGCTACGCCTGGCTCGTCATCATGATGGCCTCCGTCCTCTTCCCCTACATCTTCCTTTCATGCCGCGCCGTCTTCGCTTCCCAAGCCCGCCATCTCGCCGAAGCCGGTCGCCTCCTCGGTGCCTCCCCCTGGCGCACCTTCCGCACCATCCATCTCCCCCTCATCCGCCCTGCCCTCATCGCCGGACTCTTCCTCGTCTCCATGGAGGTCCTCAGCGACTACGGCGCTGCCAAACACCTCGGCATGCCGACCCTCACTGTCACCATCTTCCGCACCTGGTTCGGTCTCGATGAGCTCGAAACCGCCCGCTACCTTTCCAGCTGGGTTCTCGCCGCTATCTTCCTCGTGCTGCTGTTAGAACGCTGGCAGCGAGGCCGTGCCCGCTTCGCCGCCCGTCGCAATCCTCTTCCCCGCACCAGTCTCAAAGTTCGTGGCACCGTCCTCGCCTGGCTTGTTTGCGGACTCCCCGTCGCCCTCGGCCTCCTCTTCCCCATCTTCACCCTCCTCGACTGGCACTTCACCTCCACCCAAACCATCCCCTTCGCCGAACTCCTGCCCTCCCTCCGCCAGACCCTCCTCATCGGGCTGCTTGTCACTGCGGCCTGCCTCCTCCTGGCCCTTCTTGTCCTCGCCACCGCCCGCTTCGCCAAAAGCAAACAAGACCGCTTTCTCACCACCACCCTTTTCACCGCTGGCTACGCCTCTCCTAGCACCATTATGGCCGTCGGCGTTCTCGGCCTCGCCGCCCTCGCCCGTGAAGCCTTCCCCGCCCAATCCTGGCTCGGCCCCCTTCTCCTTTCGGGTTCCCTACTCTGGCTCGCCTTCGCCCTCACCGCCCGCTACCTCACCGTCGCCGGACAGGTTCTCTCCGCCGGCTTCGCTGCGATTCCCCCTAGCTACGACCACGCCGCCCGCACCCTCGGCCGCAAACTCGCCAATATCTTCCGCACCATCCACCTCCCCCTGCTTCGTGCCCCTCTCCTCGGCGCCGCCGTCCTCGTCTTCGTCGACGTCACCAAGGAGCTCCCTCTCACCCTTCTCCTCCGCCCCTTCGACTTCGAAACCCTCGGCACCACCGCCTACTCATCCGTCAACCAAGGCCGCATCCTGGAATGCGCCGCCCCCTCCCTCCTCCTCATCGCCCTCTCCTGCACCGGACTCCTCCTTGTCGAACTCACCGGCTGGACCCGGAACCACTCTTCAAAAAACAAACGAACAGACTAACAACCAAACATGAAAACCATCCTCACTTCCATCCTCGTCCTCGGCTCTGCCCTTCTCGCCAGCGCCGCCGACAAAGCCGAGCTCATCGCCGAACTCAAAAAAGGCGGCCTCATCGTCTACTTCCGCCACGCCTCCACCGAAAAAGACTACGCCGACCAAGTCAAAGCCGACCCCAATGACGGCTCCACCCAACGCGTTCTCTCCGAAAAAGGCTGGCAAGAATCCATCCACATCGGCCACGCCTTCAAATTCCACCAAATCCCCGTCGGCAACGTCCACACTAGCCAATACTTCCGCGCCTGGCAAACCGCCTACCTCGCCTTCGGCAAATACCAGAAAACCGAAAAACTCAACTTTCTCCCCTACGAAGACTACACCGACGAACAAATCGCCAAAATGAAGGAACGCACCATGCCCTTCCTCACCAAAATCCCCGCCGAAGGCACCAACACCATCATCGTCGCCCACGATGACCCCTTCGAAGCCTGTACCGGCATCTACCCCGACCCTCAAGGCATCGCCCACATCCTCCGCCCCAAGAAAGACGGCTCCTTCGAAGTCCTCGGCGCCATCACCCCCACCGAGTGGTAGCAGCCACACAATGGGAGCGCGCCCTGGCCTCAGGGCGCACCCTCCCGGTCCCCACTCATTCCCTACACCCGCACCCAGCAGAGAAACTCCCCCTTCTCACCCTCTCTCGAAATCCTTGCATTCCCCCTGAAGCAAGCGACCCTCCCCGCATGAATAATATGCCTCAGAAGGGAATTATCGCCGGAGCCATCCTCATCGCCATCGCCCTCATCGGCTACTTCGCTAGCGGAATGAAAAGCCCTACCGCCTTCATTCCCGCCGCCCCCGGCATCTTCATCCTCGGCTTCTCCCTCCTCGCCAAGAAAGAAAAATTCCTCAAACTCGGCATGCACGTCGCTGCCCTCTTCGGCCTCCTCGGCTTCCTCGCCCCCCTCGGGCGCATCATCCCCACTATCGCCAAAGGAACTTTCGAATTCAACTTCGCCGCCGTCGCCCTCTTCGCCATGCTCATCACCTGCGGCATCTTCCTCTTCCAGTGCATCCAATCCTTCAAAGCCGCCCGCCGCGCCAAGAAGGACGCCGCATCTTGAACCGCGTCAACAAGATGAAAATCCCAATCAAATCCCCTCGCTCCCTCTTGGGATCCATTCTGCTCTTTGCTCTCCCGGCGCAATCCGAAGAGTCGAAGCCTGAAGTTCTCCCCGAGCTCCAAGCCTTGAAAGATAGCCTTGGAGTCTGGAAAGCCAAAATCAGCGTCTGGCCCCAAGGCCTCGACAACCCTCCTTTCACCTTCGAGGGCCTCGAAACCAACCGGGCCTTCGGCAGCCACTGGCTCAGCTCGGACTTCGAGTTCTATCCCCAAGGCCAGACCATGCGCATTCACTCCATCGTTGGCTACGACCTCGAAAAAGAACAACTGGTCGGCACCGTAATCGACCATGGACCCTACGCAGCCTCTCTGTCTGGAAAGTGGGACGAAAAAAGCAGCACCGTCTCCTGGACCGTCCATGGCAAGAACCCAGACGGAAGCCCCATCGTTCAACACACCACCATCACCCACAAAAGCCCCACCGAACGAGTCCTCGTCCTCCGGGTGCCCAAAAAAAATGGTGAGGGCACGATGAAGTCCATGGAAATTGTCTTCACCAAACAGCCCGCCGAAAAAAAGGCCGGCGACATTTGATCGCTGACGACTCGATGCCTGCAGCCCTCCAACTCCTCGACCTCACCCTGCGCTACCCCGCACAAACCAAACCTGCCCTCGACTCCGTCTCCTTCGAAGTCACCAGCGGCGAAATCCTCGCCCTCGTCGGACCCAGCGGCAGCGGAAAATCCTCCCTCCTCCGCCTCGTCGCCGGCCTCGAACGCCCCACCTCCGGCTGCATCCACCTCGGCGAAGACTGCATCTCCGACTCCGCCAAATGCCTCCCTCCCGAGAAACGACCCATCGGACTCGTCTCCCAAGCCGGCGACCTCTTCCCCCACCTCACCGTCGAACAAAACATCGCCTACGGCCTCCACCGTTGGTCCCGCTCCGACCGCAAAGCCCGCGTTGCCGAACTCCTCGACGCCATCGAACTCCCCACCTTCGCCAAACGCTACCCCAACGAACTCTCCGGCGGCGAAGCCCAACGCGTCGCCCTCGCCCGCGCCCTCGCCCCTCGCCCCGAAGTCCTCCTCCTCGACGAACCCTTCTCCAGCCTCGACCCCGGACTCCGCGAACGCCTCCGCAGCCTCACCACCCACCTTCTCAAAAAAAACAACACCACCAGCCTCTTCGTCACTCACCACCTCGAAGACGCCCAATGCACCGGCCACCGCATCGCCCACCTCAAAAGCGGACAACTCACCCACCTCGAAACCTGCCCGCAATCGACCACCAAAAGTTAGCAGCCACGCGACAGTCCCTCGCCAATCCTCACGGCATTCTCTCTCCCGGCCCCCGCGCCCGTGCCCGAGATGAATCCGCCAGAATCGACCGAGCCCTTCCAACCGCAACCTGCCGGCAAGGTTTTCCGTCTCCAAAACGACTGGGAGCGCCTCCTCCACTCCCTTCCTCAATTTCACTCCTCCGCCACCGTCTACCGCGGCAACCACGCCATCCATTGCCAAAGCGGTCGCTTTCCCAACATGACCTGTGTCGACTCCAGCGCCTTCTTCAGCGAAGGCTTCCGCGGCACCACTCTCAATCTCGAACACTGGGCCGAAGCCTGGTGGTATCACGAAGAACGCTTCGGCAAACTCCTCCCTTGCCTCGAAGTCGCCGACGAAAAAGGCACCGGCCTCTTCAAACTCTGCTACCGCGACCTCGAATCCAGCTCCCAAGACCAAACCCTTCTCCAACAATTCATCCAAGAAGAAGCCGACGAATGGTCCCTCCTCCACCTTCAACGCTCAAACATGATGAACTGTGTTCGCGGACACCACCCCTGCAAAACACACCCGCCCTTCGTCAAAACCATCTCCGCTATCCAAAAAGAAGCCATCGACAAAAATACCGAACTCGGCCTCATCCTTCCTCACCAAAAACAATCCTCCTGGGACTGCCTCCGCCCCCTCCACCAAAAACCCGCCTGCTGCTGGTTTGGCTTCGGCGAAAACGAAGACTTCATTGCCATCCAACCCGCCGCCTACCAACGAGCCGAAGTCTTCGACACCGGCAACCGCACCACCGCCCTCTTCTTCGACAAGAATGACGACCCCGCCCTCTCCATCATTCAACCCGAAGGTCACATCTTCCAATCCCTCCAAACCCTCAAATCCATCCTCACCTAACCACTCAAAACCAACATGACCGACAAGATCCTCCTCCTCTTTGCCAGCCAAACCGGCAGCGCTGAAGACGTCGCTCACGACGTCCACAAACAACTCACCGAAGCCGGCCACACAGTCGATCTCCTCGACCTTTCCCTCCACGAAGACATCTCCAACCTCCCCTCCGCATCCTGCATCCTCGGCGTCGTCAGCACCTGGGGCGACGGCGAACCACCCGACGACGCCGTACCCTTCTTCGAAAACCTCCGCGAAGCCGAACCCCTCGGCCTCAACGGAAAACCCGTCGCTGTCCTCGGCCTCGGCGACAAAGGCTACGACCTCTTCTGCGAATGCGGCAAAGAACTCGAACGGGAACTCCAACGACACGGAGCCACCTCCATGCTCCCCCGCGTCGATTGCGACGTTTGGTACGACGACGATGCCGCCAAGTGGACCAACGACCTCCTCAACGCCTTCCAAAACAACAGCGCTGCGAACGTAGCCGCATGAATCTCGGTCCCGTTCAACACGTCGTCATCATTGGAGGAGGCTTCGGAGGCCTCGCCTGCGGCCGTAAACTCGCCCGCCGCGAACGCATCCGCGTCACCCTCATCGATCGCCAAAACCACCACCTCTTCCAACCCCTCCTCTACCAAGTCGCCACTGCCACTCTCACCTCACCCGACATCGCACGTTCCATCCGCTCCATCTTCCCCTCCAAAGATGGCATCGATGTCCGCTACGATGAAGTCAGCGGCATCAACCTCCACGACAAAACCATCTCCCTCTCCTCGGGCGAATCCCTCTCCTACGACGCCGTCGTCATCGCCACCGGAGCCCGCACCAGCTTCTTTGGCAACAACCACTGGGCCCCCCACGTCCACCAACTCAAATCCCTCCGCGACGCCATCGACATCCGCAAAGAAGTCCTCCGCAACCTCGAATTCGCCGACCAACAAGAAGGCTCCCTCCAGGACACTCTCTCCACCGTCGTCATCGTCGGCGGCGGCCCCACCGGAGTCGAACTCGCCGGCGCCTTCAGCGACCTCGTGAAACGCAACATGAAGCGCAGCTTCCGCCGCCTCGATACCAACAGCCAACGCATCCTCCTCCTCGAAGGACAAGAACGCCTCCTCGGCGCCTTCGACCCCGAACACAGCACGTACGCCGCCAATCACCTCCAATCCCTCGGCGTCGACGTCCGCACCCAAGCTTTCGTCGAAGACATCCAACACCAACAAGTCACCCTTCAAACCGGTGAAACCATCTCCGCCGCCACCATCATCTGGACCGCCGGCGTCGAAGCCACCCCCCTCACCCGCGCCATCTCTCCCACCCCCGCACTCACTCGCGGCGGCCTCGTCAAAGTAGCCCCCGACCTCTCCATCCCCGGCTTCCCCTCCGCCTTCGTCATCGGCGACTCCGCCTTCGTCCCCCTCCCCGATGGCTCTGCCGTCCCCGGCGTCGCCCCCGCCGCCACCCAAGCCGGTGAACACGTCGCCGAACTCATCGCCACCACCCCTCTCGACGAAGCCCGCCACCGTCCCTTCAAATACCTCGACAAAGGCAAAATGGCCATCGTCGGCAAAGGCTCCGCCGTCGTCCAAATCAAAGACTGGAAAACCCAGGGCTGGCTCGGCTGGCTCATCTGGCTCTTCATCCACGTCCTCTTCCTCGTCGACTTCCGCAGTAAAGTCGGCGTCCTCCTCGCCTGGTTCTACGCCTTCGTCCGCAATGTCCCCGGTGCCCGCGTCTTCACCGCCTCAAGCACCGAAGAACCTCGCATCCAGACCAAACAAAACGACCAAGGCGAGGACAACATTCCCCTCGCCTCCTGATCACCTCAAAAACCTCTGCTTCCACCCAGCAGTAATCACCCCCCACACAAAGAAGAGGGGCTGCCCCAACCACGAAGCAGCCCCATGTCTGTCAGGCACGCACAACCACACCTGGAACCACAGACAGAACGTCTAAAATTCTCCCTTCCTCCTTCTGAACATCATTCCACCCAGAGCACCGAAAATCAACATAGCCGCCGACGGCTCTGGAACGACAAACGCCGTCAAACTCGTTGCCCCTGGCGCCTCCGTCTCATTGGCAAAGCCATGCAAAAATCCATTGCCCTGCTGCACATCATTTATCCCCGTCAAAGCAATCACCCGCGGAATCCCAGCATCTGATTCCCAGAGCTCTACGATCCCCGTGACGTCAAACGTCACCGTTCCAAATCCATCAATCACCGTCAAAGCCGCCGGATCGGCATCCAATATCTCGTTGGCGTAAAAATCACTCCAGGAAATCGTTCCACCTGGATTGGTATCATCAATGATTGTCGCAAACGGATCCGTCGAGACTGCATGAGCAGAAACCGTAAACGGATTGGCAGCATCAGCGTCAGCTCCAAATCCTCCACTCATCGACTCCATCGACAAAACCACAGTCTGGAATGACATTGGGCTAAATCCGGTAAAATCAAGGTAGATAGTTTCAGGACCGACACCAAAGGCATTGTCCGAACTCACTCGCATCACCGGACGATTATCCCCCGCGTATCCTCTCACAAAATTAGGCGCAAAGAAAAATGCAGACGTCATCACACTTTCATTCGGCGTCACCGTCACCGCCGCTCCAAGGAAGCCAGAACTCAGGAAACCAAGACCACAAATACAAGGGGCAATATTCATTGCCGAAATTCTGCAAAGACTCGCCCCCAACCACTAACGCAGCCTTGCCATTCCCTGATTCCCAGTTGCGACTGAGTCTCACTTTCCGATGAGAATCAGTCTCATCCCCTTTTCTTTTGCACCCACTTCCAAACTCGCTTAATAATGCCCCGTTATGCAAACAGAAGTTGCCACCAAAACCTGCCAAGCCTGTGCTTACTGGAACTCTAGTAACTCAAACGAAGGCGAATGCCGCCGTCGCGCTCCCCAGACCATCGCGTTCGAGGTCAACGACCACGTCAGCGTCGAGTCCCGCTTCCCCACCACCTCCTCCAACGACTGGTGCGGCGATTTCGAGGCCCAATAAGCCCCCCACCCCCAAAAAATCTCCCTTTTTCCCCTCAAGCTCCTCTTCGGGAGCTTTTCTCTCACTTCCTTGTTGCAAACGGGTCTCAATAGCGGCATCTCTTGCTCGTGACCACGACCGAGGTCAATCAACTCCTAGCCCCCGCACGCCCTCTCAACTCCACGGGTGCAGACCTTCTTCTGGACCTCCGGGACCTTCTCCTCCAAAGCGGACACCCCGGCGAATGCGTCCAATGCTTCTTCGCCCTCCTCAACAACCTCGAAAGCCCTCAATCCCTCTCCGCCCTGAAAGACTGGCTCGAAACCCACCTCGAAATCGCCCTCCGCATCGACGGCCAAACCCAGGAAACCCTCCCCATTCGTCTCGGCACGTCCCAATCCCTCCACGACTACTGCCACCGGGTGATCGACCTCGTGCGCCACGACCGCGCCTACCTCGCTGATCGTGTCGCGCTCACCTTCCAATACCGCACCCACCTTGCTGCTTAAATCTCACCTTCCGGCGTAAACACCCGCCCCGATCTTTCGTAGAAGAAATCGTTGCCATGCCGCCACCGAAGTCCCCCGCAAAGCTCAACCTTTCCCGGGTCTCACCTGAATTGCGACGTGGACTCACTCCCTCAAAACTACCCTCTGCTCTCGCAAGCTTTTTCATCTCCTGCGCCACTCTCACCGCCCTTCTCGGGCTTCTCTTCATCATCCGCGCCCTCAACTTCGACGACCGCATCTCCCCACCCATTGCTCTCGCGAAAAGCCTCCACCAAACTCCTCCCGAAGACCCACCCGTAACCGAACCACGACTCACTCCCCACTTTAAACCTCCCGTCGCCACCCCTCCCGTCAACAACATCCCGACCCACCAACCCAGCCCACCCACTGCCCTCATTTCCACCCCCGAATCGACCCCCGTTTCAGACTTCAACCTCTCCAAACTCAACGAAATCGCCGAACAAGAACGCGAAGAGCTC
>JBCCZX010000041.1:0-19087 GCA_039186735.1 Verrucomicrobiota bacterium
AACCCAGCCGTCTCAATGCGTAGCGAATCTAGCTAAGCACTTAATCCATGATCGCGCACACTATGCTCAAAATCACGATGACCATGGCCTCCGCGGGCCTCCTCGTCTCCCCTCTCCACGCTCTCAATTCCCCTTGGACAGAAAAAAATCGCATCGCCATTAGTGCGGACGGCAATCCCGATGCAGATCCGGATGACATCGGTGCCACTCCGTTCACCCTCGCTGTTCTCGCCAAAGCCGGCCTCCAGAAAAATGTCGTCCACTACGACTTCAATAACTTCATGGAATACAAGGCCATCGAGCCTGCAAACAACGACATGTGGCTCGGCGCCATCGGCGGCCAAACCCGTTGGGGCTTCGACCGCTCCAACTTCTTTGACGTCGCTCAAGATCCAAACGCAGCTATCGGTAACCTCACTGCAGAAATCAACAAATCCAGCGCTGACAACCCTCTCTACATTATCGAAGCCGGTCCAGCCGACCTCATTTACCGTGCTCTCAAAGACGCCGACGAAGTGGCACGACAGCATATCGTCCTCGTCTCTCATAGCGGATACAACGACTACTACAAACCACGTCCTTGGCTCAAAAACCTCAACGATATCCAAGCTCTCTTACCCGATATCAACTACATCAAAATCCCCGACCAAAACAAACACCTCCGAACCAAGGGCGACTACTCTCCCTGGCATTGGCTTCGCGACCACGCCGACCCCAACCTCAACTGGGTTTTCACCCGCATGGAATCTGGCAAACCCGACGTCTCCGACACCGGAATGATCAGCTGGCTCATTGGCCTAAACGGCCAAGACCAACATATCACCATCGAAGAGCTCATCAAATGGTTCGGAAGCGAACCAATTCCAACGAACGGGGGTTCCGCTGACGCACCCGCACCACCAGCCGCCGTCACTCCCCAAATCAACTACCCCGTCACCGATAGCATTTTCGAAGAAGTCGATGGCAAGCTCGTCATCGAAGCCGAAAGCGTCCCCCTCACCGGCAAATGGGTCCTCGAGACGGAACAAGAAGGCTTCACCGGCGAGGGCTACATTCGCTACATGCCCGAATACATTCACGCGATCACCTCCCAAACCCGTAGCGTCCTCACCTACAAACTCCGCATCAACAACCCGGGCCAATACCGCCTCGCCCTCAAACACTCGAACGTGGGCGCTCCCGAACGGGACAAATGGAACGACTGCTGGACCCTCATGGGCATCGACCCCCACCCCTGGGGCAGCGTCCGCAAGACTTACCAATCCATCAGCAAGGAACAGTTCGAAAACGGACTCGGCTTCAACTTCAACACCACCCACAACAACTACGGTTCTGTCGCCCACTCCGATGGCGAATTTTCCAAGCCCATCTACGACCTCGAAGCCGGCGACCAATATTTCTTCATCATGGGCCGGTCCGGAGGCTACCGTCTCGACAAAATCCACCTTTTCAAAGAAGGAGTAGACGGTTTCAAGGACGATTCCGTGCCTGCGACTCCAATTCTTCCCGGCAACTAGTCACCTTTTTCGGCGACCGATAGTCAAAGCTCCATTTTAGATATTTTGGGGCAATGTAGGTGCAGCTCATTCTTTCCTGTAAGAATGAGTCGAGTCTCTCTGCTATTCCTCCATCCTGATCAAGATGAAGAAAAGCAGCCAAAAGTTTGAGCAGCTGAGCGAAATCAACGATGTCCCTTTTCGGCCTGCCTCCAACTATCATTCGCCACTTGAAGTCCTGGATTTAAAGAAACTGAAAAGCCGCAAAATTGACCATTGCATTTACCAGCCTCACAGGCTGGGTTTCCACCTTCTTAAATTTACTACCAAGGGCACTGGGCTTCATTGGATCGACTTCCGAAAAACCCCCGTCCGAAAAGGTGACATCATCCATATTCATCCCTCTCAAGTTCATCACTTTGACAAGGGTTCGTCTCATGAGGCCCTGCTCGTCGTTTTTCATGCTGCCGCGATCCCGTTCTCCGCTCACCTCTCGCAAATTTCACTTCGTGCGGCTTCCACAATTCGACCTTCTACGAAAGGCTTTCAAAGCCTTATCGAGCTCGTCGGCTTTATCTCACGGCTGCAATCCAGCAAAGACAGATTGAATCAGGCGGCCATGGCTCCAGGCTTGATTGGAGCCATTCTCGCCGGAGTAAACACTGCCGGAGCGGAATTTTCTCCGACCACAAGCGCTGAAGAGCGCCTTTGGCAATTCGTCACCGACTTCAATGAGCTAGCGAAATCTCATTGTGTGAATCACCGAAGTGTCACTTGGTATGCCACCAAGCTCGGAGTCAGTGGTCGTACCCTCTCCCGCGCCTGCCTGAAAATCCAAAGCAGGCGGCCAAAAGAGTTCATCGACCACTACCTTGTCTTGGAAGCCCAGCGCCAATTAGTCCTCACCCGCGCAACGGTTGATGAAATCGGATCAACCCTCGGCTTTAGCGAAGCAACCAACTTCGTGAAATTTTTCAAAAGACTCACCGGAAGGACCCCCGTTGCCTTCCGCTCCAATCCGATAAAAAATCAAAAGGAGAAATAGCCTCTTCTCGATTTGTCAGTTTTTGACCACTGTTTGGCGACCCGCCACCTTGTCTAAACTAAATGGTTGAGGCAGCTTTAGTTCCACTGAAGAGGACGGCTCTTCTCCCCACCATGCTCATTGCTCGTTACAGACCACTGCCGGAGCAAAGACCAAAATAGATAACCAAAACCAGAATCAATGAACGTAACCAGACCAACCCAAGGAATCTTGTCTTTCTTCTTATTCTTAATTCTGCCCACCTTTGGACAAGAGGAAAGGGAAGCTTCCGAAGACTCAAAACCCATCATCGAAATCACGACCTTCGGCATCAAGTCCGACGTCGATGCCGGTGCCTTTGCTAAGAGAGATTCGCAAGTGGAAGCAGACTTCACGGCCAAGCAGTCCGGTTTCATCAAACGCCAGAGTGGCGTTAGCGAAGAAGGCGACTATGTCGTCATGGTCTACTGGAAGTCTCTCCCAGACGCCGAAGCCTCCATCAAAAAATTCATGGGTGACGCCTCCGTCGCTGACTACGCTCAAATGATCGACGGACCTACCATGAAAATGGCTCGCTTCACGACCGATGTTCCCTTTTCAGCAGACAAACCCAAATTCGTCGAGGTCATGTCCTTCGACCTCGTTCAAAACACCGATTTGAAAGAGTTCAGCGAGCTCAACAAGAGCGTCGAAACCGATTTCACCTCGAAGCGCGAAGGATTCTTGCAGCGCCTAACCGCTTCCAACGAAGAAGGGAAACAAGCCGTCGTCGTTTACTGGGAATCCAAGGAGACTTCCGACGCCTCCCTCCAACCCTTCATGGCGGCCCCGATTTCCAAGCAGTTCATGAGTAAAATGGACCAATCCTCCATCTCAATGGGGCGATACAGCCTCCTGAAAGCAGAAGAGTAAAAGAACTCGCTTAAGAACATCTTCAAACACGAAAGCCGGGAATGACCTTCCCGGCTTGTTTCTTCCGGCCCCCCCCCTTGGTCTGAATGACGACAGCGTGCCTGCCACTCCGATCCAGCTGGGAAGCTAATTCAGCTCATCGCATCAGCCGCTTCGCGAAACCCCCGTGGAGTCTTCCCAGTGCTCTGCTTGAAGAAGCGGCTGAAATAAGACGGGTCTGTGAAATGAAGGTGATATCCGATCTCGGCAATCGTGAGATCGGAATGCGCCAACAAGCGCTTCGATTCCAAAGTCAGCCTCCTGCGAATCAAATCCCCTGCCGAGCGACCACATTCCCTCTTCACACACTCTGACAAATAGTCCGGTGAAACCTGCAGTCTCCGGGCATAGTCCTTCGGCAAATGCTTCTTCGGCAAATCCCCTGCAAGGAGCCGGATAAAGTCCTGATAGATTCTCGTCCCGGATCCAACACGCTCACCCGCCTTCTTTCCATCCGCTAAGCGGTGAGCCGAAATCAACAACAAGCGCAAATACGCACGTAGTGCAGCAATCCGATCCCGGCGGTCTGAACCATATTCCTTTCCGATCTGGTGCCACAACTCCCCAGTCTCTCTATCGTCTCTAACCGAAACCACAGGACAACATTCGGCATCATAAAATAAAGGCGTGCCAACAAGACTCCTCTCTCCTTCTTCAAGAAAAGCTTCGTCAAAGGCCAGCATTGCTCCTGCAAGCAAATGCCCCCTTGGCCAGCCATGCACTTGTCCCGGGGACACAAAAACCAAGGTCGATCCTCTGAGTTCGAACGTCTCGAAATCAGATAAAAAAGCTCCTCGTGCTTGCGGGAACCAAAAAATCTCGAAGTAAGGATGACGATGGGGCTGCACCCGAGTCTTCGGAAAATCAAATCCCTTTGAAAAGTCACCGAAGAAAAAATGACCTTCACTCCGCGTCACCAACCCCGCTTGGGGAACCGTATACTCAGGAATATTATATTTCGAAGCACTGCTCATCGTGCCCCGAAAAGATAATCGGCACCTAACTTTTGCTCGATAGAATTTTTGTGTTTTGAATCGAGGGTGCCTCCGACAAGAGTCGCTTCGCATTTGCCTTTAATCGTTTGGCAATCTCTCCATGCAAATGCTCTTGCCGCCCTTCCTCATCATGAAAGGTGTCGAAAATTCCGAAGCTCGTTTCATCAATCTGAAAAGCATACCAAGTCAGGGTCTTGCTCTCTTTCTCGGCAAGCTCTACGAGTTCCGCCAGAAACTGTGCCACCTCGGCTTCTTTTCCCGCCTGAGCTTGGACCGTGACTAAAAATCCAAGGTTCTTGCGCTGAGCAATCTGGGGAGTGGACTCCTCGGCGTGAATCGAAAGAGGCAAACAAATACCCCACACACAAAGCGCAAGAGCAACTGCCGGGGTTTTGAGTAATTGCGGCGTGATGATTTTCATGGATTCTCTTCCGCGTTCAGGCAATTCGCGTCCACTCACCGAGAGTAAAATTCTCAACCGCTCCCTCGGTTGCTTCGAGGTAGGCAGCAATGTGAGTGTTTTCCATATGCTTCTGCCAAAGTTCCCGGCTCTCCCAATTTTCGTAAAAGAGGAATTGTGCAGGATTGTTATTATCTTGGTGAAGGTCGTATTGGATACAGCCCTCTTCCGCCCGGGTCACGTCAATCAATTTCAGCAACTCGGCTTTGACGAAATCAACTTTGTCGAGCTTCGCAAGAACGCTCCCGGTAATTGTTAATTTTACTGCGCTCATAGTTTTTTAATGGTTCAGAAATCCCTCCAACGAACGAAAAATCGTTACCGCCCGATAGCCACTTTGCCGGCTGGACTTAAACGAACGATGTAAAACTCACCCGCCTTCGTCCGGTCCTCACCTTTATTCAATCCACCCACCCGACCCAACTGATCCACCGTCACGTAAATCATGCCATCCGGCCCCACACTCATCCCGTCTGGCCAGCTCAATTCCGGCGACTTCGCCAGCAACTGCGACTTCCCACTCTCATCAGTGTAGTGGATTGCATCCTCATTCACTGCCGTGGTGTAAATTTTACCATCAGCACCTGCTACGATACCGTCGCAGACCGGCTTGTCGCCATAACGCTCCACTTTCGCTCTCACCTCCTCTGCAGAAAGACTCTCGTCGGCCAAGACCGCTGCCGGAATCCGGTATAAGTCTCCCGAATTCATGGCCCCGTAGTAAACCCACTCGTTCTTCGGATCGATGGTGATGGGATTGAGGCCGAGGAAAATCCCGTGTTCTTTCCCTTCTCCGTCCTTGAGCCCCATTTCAATCCCATCAATCACAAAGGGCTTCTTTTCATCCGGGTTCAAGGAAGCGTGCTCAAACAACACTCGACGACTCTGCCCAGTCTTAAGATCAACCGACACAATCGCCGGATTATTCTCGTCAATCATTCCACTCCTGGTCATGTCCGCGATGTAGATTTTCTCATGCTTCAAATCGATCGCCAGGTCCTGCATGAAGGAGTTCCCCTGCATCACCGGACGAGGTACGGGAATCGAATAAAGCAACTCATCACCCCGCGTATTCCACACCACCAACTTAGCTGGATGTCCATCTACTCCGCCCATGTCGAGCATCCAAACACGCCCGTATTGATCCGACTCCACACCAATCACCGCATCAAACCCAATTCCAGTTTCCTCATCCACCGCTTGCGCGTAGGTCTCATTTGGGAAGGGCTTCGTGGTTCCGTCGGGCAAGAGTTCTAACACTTTATATTTCTGGGGTACTCCCATGGGATGCAAACTGAACACGATCCGTCCATCCGGTAGCACCGCGAGATTCCCGGGCCGAAAATCCAGCTGCTTGACCACCCCAATCTCACTCCCTGCTAAAGTCTTCTTCGTCTTGTAAGGACTTTCAATTTTGGGAGCTTCCTGACCCTTGAACGCATATTCCTGCCCTGTGATCCAATCCAGACGCGGCGGGGCAAAAACATCAAACTCGATGGTGTCTTCCACCACCTTGCCTCCGTGGGGAACATTTGGAGGAATCACCACCAAATCGCCCGCTTCCAAAGTCTCTTCCTTGTCCCCGATCGTGAAAACCATCTTCCCGCTCTCCACATAGGTGATCTGTTCATTCGGATGGCTATGAATGGGAACCGTCGAGCCTTCCTTGAAATCGAACCGCACCAGCATCGACTGCTTCCCGTGCACAAATTGCCTCAACAATCCTGGTAGCAGTTCCTCCTTCTCAACCTCTTTCCATGATGTCTTCTCAACCTCATGCCCATGAGTATGCGCGCTAGCATGCACGACCATCAGGACAAAAACTCCAAAACCTGCCTCTAAAATCTTCATCGCACTGAAATCCTCCTGCCCTCGCGTAGCCCAATCAAGCTCCTCCCCTTTCAGACACCGCCCAAAAAATGGCACTTTTCCGGGTGCCCTCAAAATCCCCCCCTATTTGAAATGATTCCTGCAACCCCTTCTCCCAATTTAAAGCCCACTCCTGCCAATCGCTGATACCCACTTTTGCAAGCGCCGTATTGACCCCGAATCCACTCCATGGTGCCGCAACCACCCTTTCGAGGCCTTTCGTAGCGGGATCCCTCGCCAACTGGAATCCTTCCGTCAACTTGACTCCTATCCCCGAACCTTCCGCTGCTCGTCTTCTCTCATCATCGCTACAGACTGCTCACAACCCGAAAAAAACAGCTCCTCTCCGCGCTGATTTCGGGGACCTCGGAACGCTCTTCACTCTCCCTCCGTCTCATCCGATGCCTCCATGACCGAGAGAAAAAGGTCCCGCGCCTCGCCCTCCGGCAAACCCCTCACATAATCATTCAAAGCCTCACCATCAGTCTTCATCCACGACTCCGCCAGGAGACGCGTGAAGTCCTCATCAGCTTTCCGTCCCTGATCACGCAATCCCAAAATTTCATCAAAACGAGCCGCCGCAAGTTCCGGATTCTTGCGCGCTAGATGATCACTAAACCACTTCACCCCAACCTGCCGATGCAAATTCGGTTCCTTCTGACGAAACCCCTCAAACGCCGCATCAGGATTCACCACCGCCGCCTCTCGATTAATCGCACTTCCAAAGGTCAAGAGATCCCGAAACGTCTGAAAATCATACGGACCATTCAGCATGATATCCATCGCCTTCACCGCATCTTCCCTCACCAAATACGCCGCCACCATCTTCAGCAAATCATCACCCGCAATCTCCCCCTGCCGAATCTTCTCATGCCAAAACTCAAACGAACCATTCTCAATAAACGCCGAAGTCACCACCTGACCTCGAATTGGACTAAACGCCGACTGCTGAATCAGCTTCACCCGCTCCTCAAAACTCGCCAAATCGTTCACATACCCAAACTCCATCTCCAAATACTCCTCAAAATCGCGATACCGCACATCTGCCGACTCCGGCCGCACAAACTCACCCGCCAACTCATCAAGCTTCTCTGGCACCTCCTCATCCCCACGCTCCCAAATGAACAACAACCCCACCACAAGCCCTAAAAAAACCGCAACCCCACCCGCAAAAACCTGAGCAACCTGCGGCGCAATCATGGCGAAACCAAATTGGCTGAATTCACAATATGGGTGATCTCCGTCCTTCGAGGCCCTTCCGGCTGACTCCCCAACCACGCGTCCAGTTCTGCCGGCGATTGCTCACCCCATCTCCTCAGAAAAAACGTCACCTCATTCCGCCCGTTCGGAGACTGCAAGTAATCCAAACTCACATTCTCAACCGCTTGCACCAACAACTTCGGCTCACTGTGCATCACCCCTTGAATCAAACCCTCGAAAATCGCCTGCCGATGCTCCTCCGTCACCGCCCGCTCAATCAAATCATCCGTGAAATGCGCAAAATTCTTCGCAAATCCCTGCGAAAAAGCCCGCACATCTTCCTCACTCCACTCCGTCGGAATCCCACTCGCTATACTCGATGACGCATCCTCAGAATCCTCACTAAACTTCCCCCCATTCGCATGCCCCCATCCCTCGAACGCCTTCCAACGGGCCTCTTTCCTAACTTCAGGATCATCGATCAACTCCACAACCTCCAACCCAACCCGCCCACTCATCTTACTCGCATTCGTCGCAATCTCACTCAACAACTGATTTCTCGTCTCCTGATCCCAATGCGAAGCAATCCACTCTGCCGCCTCAACCGGCTCACTCTGCCCCCACACCTTCGCCACCATCGGAAAAATCTTCGCATCCGCCTCCGGCCAATCCTCGAACAAGCTGTCAACCAACTCCGCCGCTCGTGCCGGATCCGACTCCAACAAAATCGAACTGAATCGCCTCAAGATCGCGAGATTCGCCTCTCCCTTCTCCTTCAAAAGTTCCTCCATCGCTCGTTCCCGATCCAACTTCAACCAAGTCAATAACACCCCCTCCCGCGCCGCTTTCACAAACAGACTTTCCCCTTTCGCTGCCTCCCAAGCCTTCTCCGCATCAATCTCTGCCCACCGCGCATAAAGCGCCATAAAGATCCCGTAAAATCGCCCCAAAGTCTCCGTCCGCGCAATCATTCCCCGCACCTCCCCCAACTCCCGCTCATTCAACCCAAATAGCGCCAGCTTGATCCGATTCTCCAACTGCACGTCCCGCTCCTCCAAGAGATCAAACTGCCGAATCTCTCCCCTCACCAACTCCAACACACTTCGCCCCCCTCCTCCCGACTCCTCCAAAAAACGCCGCGACTTCGCCGCCGTTTCCCCACTTCGAACCTCCCCACCTCGCAAACCTTCCCCATCCCCGACATCATCTCGCCCCTCCCAAAAGAACTTCCCCACCAAAGGAATCGCCAACCCAAGAAAGAAACACAAGACAACAAACTTACTCAAAATCCCTCCTCTCCGAATCGACACCCTCGCAAATTCTCAAGCACGCACTCAAGCACCGATTCAATCAGAATAGACCACCCTAGGCTCCCTCAAAAACACCCCCTCAAACCACAAATCACCTCACTCAATTCGAGACTTCTTCAATCCGAAAAAAACGCCTCGTCTCTCCATTGACCAGCGCCGAAAAAGTAGCCCGGTTGCCATCCCCCGTGACCGTCGTCTCCACCGTTTCAAACCCACTCAAATCATCACCCGAAGTCACCTCATAATCCTCACCAAATGCCGTGCTCCAAGTGAGCTCAAATGCGTCCGCTTGCGTCGCTGTCAACGGAATCTCCGAACCCGGCAGATTGTTGGTATTGATCACCACATCGTCGATCAAAGTCACCCAGTTCCCATCATTCCCGGCACCCAACGCATGAATCCAAGCCACCTCCACATAAGCCGTTCCCGCCGGAGTCGTAAAACTCTTCGTCACTTGCTCCCAACTAGAACCCACACCCGAAAACGAACTCCAACCCGCCGCCCCAATAAAGGCTTGGCTCGAACTGTAATACGCCACATTCACTTGCGGGTTCGCACCCCCAGTCGTCAAGACATGTGCCGCATAAAACGTCAAATCATAAGCCGTATTCTCATCCACAGAAATGTAGGCACTCCGCACATCCGTCGCCGGAGCATTCACCGAAGCGGGTGCCGGCGGAGTCGAACTATCAAACACCAACATCCGACTCCCCGTCCGCGGCACAGTGCCCAAATACATCGTCTCCACCGTCATCGATGCCGTTCCATCCGTCGGGTCCGTGTCCTCCGGCACCGCGATCCGCCAATCAACCGCACCCGTACTCGGATGGCCTCCAGCTTCCGTTGTCTCGAAACTCGGATTCGAAACCCCATTCCCAAACGAACCCACTGTCGTTTCAATCACTTGATAGAAAGGCGAGGGCTCTGCCGCAAAATAACTGCTCACTGCCGTCCCCGAGTAGGCCGAACCCACATCCGTCCACGTCAAGTTATCCGTCGACTCCTGCAACTGGTAACAACTCGACTCCGTCAACGGATTCCAACTCACCATCGAACCCATCTCCAGGCACGGATCAATCTCCACCACCACCAACGGTTCCAAACTCAAGTCATCCCAATACACCGACCCACTATCAAAACCCGCCATCTGGCGAAACACGGTCTGCACCCGCGCCTTCGTCGTACCTGCCGGCGCTGCCAACTCCGACACCGTTCCCAACACCGAAAAGTCATTAAGATCGATCTCTTGGTTGACCAACAAAGTCATCCAAGAACCCGCTGTCACAGCGGCCGCCGTCAACACTTCCGAACGATACAACCCCAGCACATTGTCCGAATCATCACGAAAACTAACCTCGAGCCACGCCGTATTCGTCCCCACCATCAAATCCTGTGGATGCGTCAACGCAAAGCCACCCGACTGCCATGTCGTCCCCGCTGTCGCCTGAACTTCCTGATACACCCCGCTGTAATTCTCGCCACCACTAAACTCACCAAATGTCTTGAGAGTATAAGTCCCCGAATGAGTGAGCACGTTATCTCCCCCTCCACTACCACCGTTGAAATAAGTGTTGCTCGTGGACTCCACAAAGCCACCAGGATCATTCACCTGCCCCGCATTCGTCGTATACGGCGTCCACGAAGTGAGATTCCCCAGTTCGAAACCCTCATTATTCAGCTGATTCCCACTCGATGCTGGAGTGTAGACCCTCACATAATCCACATTCATCTGCCGCGGAAAGGTCAAATTCGGATCCACCGCCTGTCCAAAGTTCCCTCCAACCGCACAGTTCAAAATCAAAAAAAACGGCCGACTATTAAACTCCCAACTATTCGGCGCCACATCCGAAGGCTCCGCCTCGTGATACTGCACCCCGTCCACATACCAACGAATCAAATCCTCTTCCCACTCAATCACGAAAACATGATAATCATCCGAAACCTCATCCACAAAGGTCTGAATCCCACTGAAAGATGCACCTCCCGAATACCCCGGACCATGAATCGTCCCGAAAATCTCGTTGGGCTCTCGTCCCACAAATTCCATGATATCGATCTCCCCGCAAAACGGCCATGGCGTCGTCGGAAAATCATTCCCCAAAGTCCAGAACGCTGGCCACAAACCCTGCCCGCTCGGCACTCGAATGCGCGCTTCAATCCGCCCATACTGAAACTCCGCCAGACCCTGCGTTAACAAACGGGCCGAAGTATAATTGGCCCCCGAGTTCAAGAAATTCGTCTCTTCACGCACCTCGATCACCAGCTCATTATTCTCGATCCGGGAGTTATCTCTACTATTCGTATAGTATTGCAGCTCCGCATTACCCCAGCCGTTGCTTCCCCGACCAATATCATACCCCCACTTCGCTGGATCAGGAGCACTGCCATCCGCCTGCGTAAACTCATCCGCCCACACAAGGTTCCAACCAGGCAACTGCTGCGAGTAGCTCGCCACCACAGAGACCAGCCAACCAATTCCGAGAGCCAAATACGTCCGCCCTCGGCTCAAAACACGCGCGCTGCTGATAAACATTCGACCAAAATCTAGCTCGAATGCACATTAATGCAATTTCATTCCTTTCCCGCCGCACATCAACGAATCCACACCCCACTTCCCGCCTCGCCGCTTCTGTGGCACACTTCTCACCGAAATTCGCCTCACAGAAACAATTTCATGAACTGGGAACCGCTCGGCGACACCGCACTCATTTTCTTCTCACACCGTGCCACTCCTGCAGACCGGCTCGCCGAATCCGCCTCTCTCGCCCAACATCTCCAATCCTTCCAGATCCCCGAAATCCTCGATATCGTCTCATCCTTCGACTCCGTCGCCCTCCACTTCCGCCCCCTCCACGCCGGCCTCGTCCGCGAATGGCTCACCTCCGCACTCCTCGACCCTCCCCGCCAACAACCACTCCCAACGTCCACCCACGAAATCCCCACCTTCTACGACCACGCCGAACTCACCAAAATTTCCGCCCTGCTCAACCTCTCCCCCAACGAAATCATCCAAAGCCACTCCACTGCCCATTACACCGTCGCCGCCCTCGGCTTCTCCCCCGGCTTCCCCTACCTCCTCGGCCTCCCCAAGAAACTCACCCTCACCCGCCTCAAAACCCCACGCCCCATCACCGCCGGCACCGTTGCCTTTGCCGCCCACCACGCCGGCATCTATCCCAACGACTCCCTCGGCGGCTGGCACCCCATCGGAAAAACCTCTTTCCCCCTCTTCAACCTCGCCAACAATCCCCCCACCCCCCTCAAACCTGGCGACTCCCTCCGCTTTAAACCCCTCTCCTCCCCACCCCAAACACCCACCCCCAACCTCGACCCCCCACCACCCACCCAGTCTCCCGTCCTCCAGATCACCAACCCCGGCCCCGGAACCACCATCCAGGACCCCGGCCGCTCCGGGTTCCAACACTACGGCGTTTCTCGTGGCGGCAGTGCCGACCGCGACTCCGCTGCTGCCGCCAACCTCCTTGTCGGGAACCCTCCCGAAGCACCCATCCTCGAATTTTGTCTCCAAGGACCCGTTCTCACGGCCCTCCGGGATACCACCTTTGCCGTAGTGGGCGGACCACCCGAAGTCTCCGGCACCACTCGCTCACTCAAAATGGGCCAATCCCTCGACCTTCGACCCAACCCCTCCGCCGCCTTCGGCTACCTCGCCATCTCTGGCGGCTTCGATGTCCCCAAAATCCTCGGTAGCCATGCCACCGACGTCCGCGCCGGCTTCGGAGGCCACCAAGGCCGTCCCCTCCAAACCGGCGACCTCCTCGGACAACTCCCCCCTCGCCCCGCTCCCCGCCTCGCCCCCGGACAACACATCACCTGGCCCCAGTCCGGCCTCCAGCCCCAGACCCTCCTCATCCGTGTCCTCCCCGGCCTCCAACACGATCTCTTCGACGACCCCTCCCAATTCGCCCTCCTCGACGAACACTTCACCAAAACCTCTCGCCTTGACCGCACCGGTGCCCGCCTCGAAGGCCCCAAACTGTCCCTCGCCTCACCTCACAACCTCACCTCCCAACCCGTCACCCTCGGCACCATCCAAGTCCCCCCCGACGGACTCCCCATCGTCCTCCAATCCGAATGCCAAACCATCGGTGGCTACCCCGTCATCGCCCACATCATCGCCGCCGATCTCCCCCTCTTCACCCGTGCCCTTCCCGGCACCCAAATCCGCTTCCACCCCGTCAATCTCGACCAAGCCGCCGAAGCCTTCACCCTCCGCCTCCAAGAACTCGCCTTCCTCCAATCCGCCCTCAAACTCTCCACCCCATGACCATCGATCTCAACGTCGACCTCGGCGAAGGCGGCCCCCACGACCCCGAACTCACCGCCCTCGCCTCCTCCGTCAATATCGCCTGCGGCGGCCACACCGGCGACCCCACCTCCATGCAAACCGCCATCACCCTCGCCAACCAACACCACACCGCCATCGGTGCCCACCCCTCCTACTACGACCATCCTCACTTCGGACGGCGCGAACTCACCCTCTCCCCCGCCGAACTCATCAACACCCTCACCCAACAACTCACCACCCTCAAATCCCTCACAAAAATCCATCACCTCAAACTCCACGGCGCCCTCTACAACCAAGCCCACCGCGACCCCGTCCTCGCCCGAACCCTCATCGACGCCATCACCCCTCTCCTCCCGAACACCCTCATCTACACCCTTCCCCACGGCGCCCTCTTCCACGCCGCCCAAGCCGCCGGACACACCCCCGTCGCCGAAGGCTTCCTCGACCGCACCTACCAACCCGACGGCACCCTCACCCCCCGCTCCCAACCCCACGCCCTCATCACCGACCCCAGACAAGCCGTCACTCAAGCCCTCCAACTCGCCCACAACCCCACCATCCAAACCCTCTGCATCCACGGCGACTCCCAAGAAGCACTCGCCCTCCTCACCAAAGTCCGCCAAACTCTCCTCGCCGAAGGCTTCACCATCCATGCTCCAGGTCACTAACCTCACCAAAACCTTCGGCGACTTCACCGCCGTCAAAGACCTCACCCTCACCGTCCAACCCGGCGAAGTCGTCGGCCTCCTCGGCGTCAACGGTGCCGGCAAAACCACCCTCATGAACATGGTCCTCGGCCTCATCACCCCCACCTCCGGCACCATTGAAGTCTTCGGCAAAAACCTCCAAAAACACCGCATCGAAATCCTCCGCCGCACCAACTTCTGCACCACCTACGCCCAACTCCCCTCCAACCTCACCGTCCAACAAAACCTCACCATTTTCGCCCGCCTCTACCACGTTCGTAAACCCAAGGAAAAAATCCCTCCCCTCCTCGAACTACTAGAAATCCCCCACCTCGCCCACAAACACACCGGCAAACTCTCCGCCGGCGAATCCACCCGCGTCAACCTCGCCAAAGCCCTCCTCAACAACCCCGAACTCCTCCTCCTCGACGAACCCACCGCCTCCCTCGACCCCGACATCGCCGACAAAGTCCGCAAACTCGTCCGCCGCATCCAAAAAGACTCCGCCCCCGCCATCCTCTACACCTCCCACAACATGCGCGACATCGAAGAAGTCTGCGACCGCATCCTCTTCCTCCACCAAGGCCAAATCCTCGCCCAAGGCACCGCCGCCGAAATCAAAACCCACTTCCAAGGCTCCGACCTCGACGAAGTCTTCATCAAAGTCGCCCGCCAACAACAACCCCAGTAGCGCAACCCTGCATCCCCCGTAGCCGCGTTGGTTACAACGCGGACCCCAACACCTCCTTCACCTCCAGAACACAACCAAGACCTTCTCAGCTCCTTCCACTCCCTCCGCCAACTCGATCCCAACCCACAAACATCAGCCTTGATCCCCCTCCCACCCCTGCCACATTCCTATTAACAACTTTCAAATCTCATGAGCGAACCCTTTGCCGAATCGTCCGACAACCTCCAAGCCGCCAACGACCTCCGCGCCGCTGCTGGCGAAAAGGCCCGCGACCTCGCCCACACCGCCGAAGAAAAAGCGAAACTCCTCAAGGAAACCGCCGCCGAAAAAGCCCGCGAATTCCGCGACTCCGCCAACGAGAAAACCATCCAATTCTCCGAAAACGCCAGCGAGAACGTCCAACACCTCAAAAGCGCCGCCAACGAACAATGGCAGGAAACCCGCGTCAAACTCCGCGAATTCCACGCCGATACCGAAGACCTCATCCGCCAAAACCCCACCCAATCCGTCCTCGTCGCCGCCGCCGTTGGCATCGTCGTCGGACTCATCATCCGCCGCTAATCTTCGGCCCGGCTATGACCCCCGACCCAGAAGACGCCGGCTCCTCCCTTGGGAAGGGCTTTCAAAACTACTTGGGCGCCCGCTTCCAACTCCTCGCTCTCGAAACTCGCGAAGCCCTCACCCACTACAAGGGGAAACTCCTCCCCGCCCTCATCACCCTCGCCTCCGCCCTCTCCGCCTACCTCCTCATCCTCGCCGGCCTCGTCTCCCTCCTCGGCAAACTCCTCGCCTCCTTCGGCAAGCACCCCCTCCTCAGCTGGGAAATCCCCGCCCTCGCCCTCGCCGCCCTCCACATCTTTGTCCTTCTCAAAATGGCCCGCCGCCTCCAACAAACCCCTTCCCAACCCCTCTTCGAATACTCCCGCGCTGAAATCGAACACGACCGCGAATGGCTACAAGAGAACAAACTCAAAAAGAACAACTGAGGCAAACCCTCGCCTCCAGTCGCTCCACCCTCACCCTGCCTGACCCTCGCCAAATCCTGGCCCAGGGCAAAAATGTCCTCCAACTCGCCAGCCGACTCCCCTCCTCCGTCCAAAATAAACCCGCCCGCACCCTCGCCATCACCGCCGCCGCCACCTGCCTCCTCATCCTTCTCCTCAAACCCCGCTCCCGCACAAAAACCCCTACCAAGGCCGAAAAAGCCCCGGTCTCCCGACAATTCCTCGGCTTCGCCCTCGCCGTCTCCCAACCACTCGTCCGTCTCTGGCTCACCGAACGAGCCCGCAAATGGCTGCAAAAGTAACCACTATTAAGTTACCGTAAAATTCCGAGGAAATCCTTGCCCTCACAAGGGTCCTTGGTTTCCCATTGTAACGCACCACACACACCTAAATCCAAACCTATGTCCGAACACGAAGTTCTGGCTCACGTTGATGAGTACCTCAAGATCGGAGCCGAATACGATTGCTCCGATATCCACCTGCCCACCGCCTTCCCACCAGCCTGGCGTCGCTTTGGCACCCTCTCACCCATCTGGGAAGACCATCCCCCCCTCACCGCCGAAGACACCGAACGCCTCGCCATGTCCTTCCTCGGCGAAAAAGAAAAAGCCCGCCTCGCAGAACGCGGAGACGTCGACTTCGCCTACGCCAACGACTGGGGCCGTTTCCGCGCCTCCGTCGTCCGCCAACGCCTCGGCCTCGAAATCGTCTTCCGCATCATCTCCACCGACCTTCGCTCCATGGAAGAATGCGGACTCCCCGTCGAAAACGTCATCCCCCTCACCCGCTACCAAAACGGCCTCATCCTCATCACCGGCTCCGTCGGCTCAGGAAAATCCACCACCATGGCCTCCCTCATCGACTTCATCAACCAGGACCGCGAAGACCACATCCTCACCCTCGAAGACCCCATCGAATACGTCTTCCACTCCAAAGGCTGCCACGTCAACCAACGCGAAGTCCACTCCCACACCGAATCCTTCGCCCGCGCCCTCCGCGGCGCCCTCCGGGAAGACCCCGACGTCATCATGGTCGGGGAAATGCGCGACCTCGAAACCATCTCCCTCGCCCTCACCGCCGCCGAAACCGGTCACCTCGTCCTCGCCACCCTCCACACCGGCAACGCACCCCGGACCCTCGACCGCGTCCTCGACGTCTTCCCCACCGACCAACGCGACCAAATCCGCATCATGGTCTCCGAATCCCTCCGCGGCATCATCTCCCAACAACTCGTCCCCAAAATCGACGGCTCCGGACGCGCCGTCGCCCTCGAACTCCTCGTCAACACCCCCGCCGTCGCCGCCACCATCCGCGACGGAAAAACCTTCATGCTCCCCGGCATCATGCAAACCGGCAAAAACGTCGGCATGGTCACCATGGATGAATCCCTCCGCAACCTCTACGCCCAAGGCATCATCTCCCAAGACGAAGCCCTCTTCCGCTGCGAAGACAAAGCCCAAATGAAAGCCTACTTCGAATCCTAAACCCAACCTCTTTCCAACCTCTCACACGCTCACACCATGGCAACAATCGACCGACTCTTCAAACACCTCGTCGAAGGCGGCGGCTCCGACCTCCACCTCTCCGAAGGCCAACCTCCCAAAATCCGCGTCCACGGCGCCGTCTCCGCCATCGAAGGCGAACCTCCCCTCGAAGGCGACTCCTTCAAAGACATGCTCGCCGAAATCTGCGAACCCAAAGCCTTCCAAACATACCTCGAATCCGGAGACCTCGACTTCGCCTACGAAATGGACGAACAATCCCGCTTCCGCTGCAACTACCTCAAACAGCAAAACGGCCTCGCCGCCGTCTTCCGCATCATCCCCACCGAAATCGCCAGCCTCGAAGACCTCAACCTCCCCCCAGTCATCAAAGAGTTCGGCCACATGCGCTCCGGCCTCGTCCTCGTCACCGGCCCCACCGGCTCCGGAAAATCCACCTCCCTCGCCGCCCTCATCGACTACATCAATACCAACTTCGCCCGCCACATCATCACCGTCGAAGAACCCATCGAGTTCGTCCACCGAAACAAAAAATCCATCATCACCCAACGCGAAGTCCCCATCCAAACCCCCACCTTCGCCGACGGCCTCCGCGCCGCCATGCGCGAAGATGCCGACATCGTCCTCGTCGGCGAAATGCGTGACCTCGAAACCATCTCCCTCGCCCTCACCGCCGCCGAAACCGGACTCCTCGTCTTCGGCACCCTCCACACCAACAACGCCCGCAAAACCATCGACCGCATCATCGACGTCTTCCCGGCCGACCAACAATCGCAAATCCGTACCATGCTCGCCGCCTCCATCAAAGGCGTCGTCGCCCAACTCCTCTGCAAACGCGTCGACAAACCCGGCCGCACCGCCGTCAACGAAATCATGTTCGCCACCACCGCCGTCCAATCCATCATCCGCGAAGGCGCCACCCAAAAACTCTACGACGTCATCACCTCCGGAAAAGCCGAAGGCATGCAATTCATGGACGAAGCCATCTGGGATAAACTCCAGGACGGCCTCATCTCCCCCGAAGAAGCCTACATGAAAGCCATCGACAAAACCCGCTTCAAGCGCTTCCTCCCCGCCGAATCCGAAGGCCTCGGCGTCGCCTCCGGCGAAAACCCCCTCGGCCACTAAACACCGTCACCACCCTCACCTCAGAAACACAAGGGGCTTTCCGGCCCCTCCTCTGTGTCAAACGTAACGCAGTGATGGGTTGACCCCTCTCGACGGGAAGAAGAACCTGCTTCCGAAGGCATCTTCTTCCCATGAGCTCCGAGATCATTCGTTTCACATGCTCCCACTGTGGCATCCAGTTGGAAGTCCCCTCTGCTCTCGCTGGCATCACCGGTCCCTGCCCGACCTGTCAGGCCCAAATCACCGCCCCAAAACCACAACCCACCGCCCAACCTGCCCTCGCCTCAACCGCTCCTGCTCAAGCTCCCGCCTTCCAAAACCAACCCGCACCCCCCACCCGCACCCCGAAACCCATCGAACCCAAACCCCGCGAACTCCCGAACCGCGAACTCGCCCAAACCCCCGCTCCCGAACTCGAGTCCCCTCTCCAACAACCCGTCAACCTTCCCAACCCCACCCCAG
>JBCCZX010000042.1:0-19054 GCA_039186735.1 Verrucomicrobiota bacterium
AGGTGGCCAGGGCTCCGCGATCCGGGAGGTAGAACTTTCTTGCGTCTCCTTTGCAGCGGACATCTGAAGCACTTGAGGGCAGGGTGATGCCATGTTCGTGTTGCACACGTTCGAGAGGGTTCTTTGGCTG
This sequence comes from Verrucomicrobiota bacterium, assembly GCA_039186735.1. Taxonomy (GTDB): domain Bacteria; phylum Verrucomicrobiota; class Verrucomicrobiia; order Verrucomicrobiales; family Akkermansiaceae; genus Roseibacillus. The sequence goes on from JBCCZX010000042.1 coordinate 131, forward strand.
AGCCAGGAATTCGATTCCGAAGAGGATGAGGAGGCCCAGAATCGCGCAAAGGGGCAAAGCGAATCTCAGCTTCATTGGAATCCATACGAAGTTAGTCGGAAGTTGTTTCAAGAAGGCGGTTTGGTCATGCCACGGCGGAGGGTTGGGAGGGGCGGTGGAGTTGGGTTTGGTGGGGGCGGTGAAGCATTTTCATTTTATTGGGATTTGTGGGACGGCGATGGGGTCGGTGGCGGCGGCGATGAAGAATGCCGGTTACAAGGTGACGGGGTCGGATGCGAATGTGTATCCGCCGATGTCGACGTTCTTGGAGGGGGAGGGGATTGAGCTTTTTGAGGGTTACAAGGCGGAGAATTTGCCGGAGGGGGCGGATATCATCATTGTGGGGAATGCGGTGAGTCGGGGGAATGAGGAGGCGGAGGCAGCGTTGGAGCAGAAGCTGAATTATCAGTCGATGGCGGAGGTGATGCGGGAGCATTTTTTGCGGGGGAAAAGGAATCTGGTGATTTCGGGGACTCATGGGAAGACGACGACGGCGACCTTGACGACGTGGTTGTTCAAGTCAGCGGGGCGGAATCCGGGGCATATGATTGGGGGGGTGCCGAAGAATTTCGAGCGGGGGGCAGAGTTTACGGATTCGGAGTTCGTGGTGTTGGAGGGGGATGAATACGACACGGCGTTTTTTGATAAGCGGTCGAAGTTTTTGCATTATCTGCCGGAGGTGGCGGTGGTGAATAATGTGGAGTTCGATCATGCGGATATTTACAAGGATTTGGATGAAATTTTGCTGACCTTTAGCCGACTTTTGAGGGTGGTGCCGCGGAATGGGATGGCGTTTTTGAATGGGGATTGTGGGAATACGATGAGTCTCGTAGATGAGGCTCCTTGTCCGGTGAAGACGGTGGGGATGGGTGAGGGGTGTGATGTTAGAATTGGGGGGATTGACTATGAGCGGGGGACGGCGCGGTTTGAGTTGAACGGGGTAGAGTTTAAGTTGCCGATGACGGGGGAGTTTAATGTGCGGAACGCGGCGATGGCGATTTGTGTGGCGCGGCAGGGTGGGTTGTCGGACGAGGAGATTCGGGTGGGATTGGAATCGTTTGCGGGGATTAAGCGGCGGCAGGAGGTGCGGGGGGTGGAGCGGGGGGTGACGGTGATTGATGATTTTGCGCATCATCCGACGGCGATTGAGCAGGTGATTGCGGGGTTGAAGGAGGGGTATCCGGGGCAGCGGTTGGTGGTGATTCTGGAGCCGCGGTCGAATACCTTGCGGCAGGAGGCGCACAAAGGGAATTTGGCGAGGGCGTTGGCGGGGGCGGAGGTGGCGATTGTGCCGCCGGTGTTGGAGGCGGGGAGGATTGCGGTGGAGGATTTATTGGATGTGCCGAAGTTGATTGAGGAGGTGAATGCGGCAGGGGGGAATGGGTCTTGTTTGGGGAGTGTGGGGGAGATTGTGGAGTGGGTGGCAAAGGAAGCGAGGGAGGACGATGTGGTGGCGGTTTTGAGTAATGGGGGTTTTGGGGGGATTCATGGGAAGTTGTTGGAGGCGTTGAGGGGTTGAGGGGTTGAGGTTGTTGCAGGGAAGTGTTGGGAGGCCACGCAGATTTGCGCGGATTTGGCGCAGATTTTTTCTGGAGCTTTGGTTGGTTTTCTGGGTGGGTGTTTTTCGGAACGAGGGGTGAGACTGGGTTACGGGAAATGGTTGGGGCAGGTAGGTTTACCTGAGTTTGAGTGGCAAGCGAAGTGGTTAGGTGCTTCGCGGCGCGGCGGGCCGCCACGCCCTACCGTTGGAGGAAGTTTTTGAGGAGTTGGAGGCCGGTGTGTTGGGATTTCTCGGGGTGGAATTGGCAGGCGAAGAGGTTGCCCTTTTTTACTGAGGAGGGGAATTGGAGGCCGTAGTTGGTGGTGGAGGCGATGAGGGTGTTGTCGGTGGGTTGGGGGTAGTAGGAATGGACGAAATAGAAGTAGGGGTCGGTGGGGAGTTTGGCCCATTGAGGAGATTCGGATAGGGTGGGTTGGGCGATGTTCCAGCCCATGTGAGGGATTTTGAGGAGGGGTTGGTCGGGGAAGCGGACACATTGTCCCTTGAGGATGCCGAGGCCGGGGGTGTCGGGTGATTCTTGTGAGCCTTCGAAGAGGAGTTGGTAGCCGATGCAGATGCCGAAGAAGGGTTTGTCGGCGGCGAGCCAGTCTTTGAGGGGGGAGGCGAGGTCCCGTTTGTTGAGATTGGCCATGCAGTCTCCGAAGGCGCCTTGGCCGGGGAAGGCGAGGTGGGTGAGGCCTTCGAAGTCGGCAGGGGAGGAGACGGTGCGGGGTTCGGCGCCGAGGAATTGGAGGGCCCGGAGGAGGGAGCGGAGGTTGCCGCCGCCGTAGTCGATGACGCCGAGGTTCATCGTTTAGAGGACGGATTTGGTGGAGGGGATTTGGCCTTCGGTGCGGGGTTCGATGGAGACGGCGACACGAAGGGAGCGGGCGAGGGCTTTGAAGAGGGCTTCGGAGATGTGGTGTCCGTCGCGGCCGGCGAGGAGTTCGGCGTGGACGTTGGCGCGTAGATTGGAGACGAGGGCGCGGAAGAATTCTTCGACAAGCGTGAAGGGGAGGTTGGGGGCATCCGGGGTGCCGTCGGGGGCGTGGAAGACGAGGACGGGACGGTTGGAGAGGTCAATGACGACGCGGGCGAGGGTTTCGTCCATGGGGACGTAGGCATGGCCGTAGCGTTGGATGCCGGCTTTGTTGCCGAGGGCTTCGCGGATGGCATCGCCGAGGACGATGCCGGTGTCTTCGACGGTGTGGTGGGCATCCACCTCGATGTCTCCCTCGACTTTGACTTCGAGGTCGATGAGGGAGTGTTTCGAGAAGAGGGTGAGCATGTGGTCGAAGAAGGGGTGACCCGTTTCGATGCTACTCTGGCCAGTACCGTCGAGATTCAGTGCGAGGCTGATTTTGGTCTCGGCAGTGTTGCGTTGGATGGATGCTTCGCGCATGTGATTGGAAGATTACTCTTCCGGAGCGGAATCGCCAGCGTCTTCCCCGTCCTCGGCGGGAGGGTTGTTGATGGTGGGGTCGTAGCGGTCGATGATTTCGTTGATGAGTTTTTCGCTGAAACCGGCATCTTCGAGTTCGTCGAGGAGAGGTTCGAGGGTTTCGCGGTCCTTGTTTCCGGCAGCTTCCCAAGCGGCTTGGAAGAGAGTCCCGGTTTCTTTGATTTCGGCAAGTTCTTCAGTGATTTTCTCGAGACGTCGGGGTTCGCGTTCGAGAAGCTTGAGCATGTGCTCCATCGAGTCGGCGTTGTCGAAATCTACGGAGGGCCAGGTGATGCCTTCTTCTTCTTCTCGCTCTCGAAGTTTGGCGAAGGCGGCAGCGCGACGAGACTCTTCTTCAATTGCACGATCGCGAGTTTGAGTGTCGTAAGTTGCGTATGTGCGATCGCGTTGGGCCATGCGGTTGTCGAAAGAGTCGAGTTGCTGAGCGACAGCTCGGAAATAGCTAGCGACCAGATTTTGAAACTGAGGCAGAGCGTTGCGGTGAGCAGCAGTTCCGAAGTGGGCTCCCTCGAGAATGTCGTAGGCGCGGAGAGCAGGGATGTAGGAGCGGCTTTTGAGAAGTTGTTCGAAATTTCGGTAGGCAATTTTGGAGTCGATACTCACGCGGTTGCCTTTTCGCTCTTCAGCCGTCAGAAGGCCTGATTCGGTTTTTATGCCGCCATCCGCAATCACTTTTCGTTCTGCTTCGAGTGCTTTGAGCATGCGCTTAGCCTTGACTCCGCCGGAAGAGATTTCGTGGCGTTTGATGAAGGATTTGATTTTTCGAATTCGCGCCTCGTATTCCTTTTTTTCGGAGTATGGCGGAACACTGTCGAGTCCTTCGATTTCTTCGAATGCGGTATTCGACTCTTTGACGCGCTCGATGTTGACGACGTCTTCGCGTTTGACGGTACGGGTTTCCTTGATGGATTTGGTGACTTGGACTTCGAGGACGTATTCTTCGAGGGTCTTGGATTTGATGGTGGCGTTGAGCTTCTGGCCGTTTTTGAGGGTGATGATGTCTGCTGAAGAGGACAGCACGCTTGCGGCGAGCACGATGGAGATGAGTTTCATGTTGTCTTGGATGTGCGGTTGTTAACTTCGGCGAATTTGGGGAACTGGGAAAGGGGATTTTTGTGTTTTTGGTAGGGAGCTTAGGAAGCAAGCGATGCGAATTCGCGTTCTACGGTTGTGCGGAGGAGAACGATGATGGTGAAAATACCGAGAATGGTGCCGAGGGGGATGTTGAGGCAATTGATGCCGGCATTGATCAGGCAAAAAATGCGGTTATTACGTTTTGTCAGAAAGCGGGCGGTGAGGAAGTTGAAGAGAGCGAGGAGTAGGCAGATGATAGCAACGAGGACATAGAAGACTCGAAAAATGGCCATGATAGACTCGAGAGCTTCAGGTGGAGGACTGGTGGGAGTCGGAGTCGGGGAAGGTGTTGGCGGAATTGCAGCAGGGTTGGAAGGGGGAGAAGAATTGGAGGTGGCGGAGGGGGGCTCCCAGATTTCCGGCTGAGAAAAGATGGTGTCCATGGCGAAGAAGTGGAGGACAACAAAGACGATGCCCAGGAGGCAGAATCCGGCGTAGATGTAGTGAAAGACCGAGAGAAGTTTGAGGTGGCTGGCGTCTTTTTGAGTTTGGTCGGGAGAAGGAGGAAGTCCTGGAGGCGGCTGTTGCATAGGTGTGTTTGGATGAATTTTGGGTGACCGGCGACTGCATTTTTTTGAAATAGGACTCGTCGGGGTCTTGCGGGGAATTTCGGGAAACTTAACGATTGCGCGACTAAGGGCGAGGAATGACTGCGGAAGAGAATCGAGAGCATGAGCATGCGAGTTTGGGGTCGATGTATTCGGACTACTTCATCGACTATGCGAGTTATGTGATTTTGGAGCGGGCGGTGCCGCATTTGTTGGACGGCTTAAAGCCGGTGCAGCGGCGGATTTTGCATTCGATGAGGCAGTTGGAGGATGGGCGCTATACGAAGGTGGCAAATATTGTGGGGGATACGACGAAGTATCATCCGCACGGGGATACGGCGATTAAGGATGCAATTGTGGGGTTGGGGCAGAAGGAGCTGTTGATCGATACGCAGGGGAACTGGGGGAATATCTTGACGGGGGATCCGGCGGCGGCGGCGCGGTATATCGAGGCGCGGTTGACGCCGTTTGCCTTGGAGGTGGCGTTCAACAAGAAGACGACAGAATGGACGTCGAGTTATGATGGACGGAATCAGGAGCCGGTAACTTTGCCGATGAAGTTTCCGTTGTTATTGGCGCAGGGGGCAGAGGGGATCGCGGTGGGGTTGGCGTGTAAGATTTTGCCGCATAATTTTGTGGAGTTGATCGAGGCGTCGATTGCGGCTTTGCGCAAAAAGCCGTTTGAGTTGGTGCCAGATTTTCCGACAGGTGGGATTATGGATGCCTCGGATTATCGAGACGGTTTACGAGGGGGGAAGATTCGTGTGCGGGCGAAGATTTCGATCGAGAAGGGGCGGACCTTACGCATTACGGAAGTGCCAGCAGGGGTGACGACGAAGGCTTTGCAGGAGTCAATTGTGGCGGCGAACGAGAAGGGAAAGATCAAGGTGTCGAAGGTCGATGACTTTACGGCTGCTACGGCGGATATCGTGGTGTCTCTGCCTAGTGGAGTCGACGCGGAGCAGGCGCGAGATGCTTTGTTCGCGTTTACGGACTGTGAAGTTTCGATTTCACCGAATGCGTGTGTGATTGTGGCTGGTAAGCCGGCATTTTTGGGGGTGAGTGAGATTCTGAAGCGGTGTGCGTTTCAGACGAAGGACTTGCTACAGATGGAGTTGGAGATCCGCTTACACGAACTTCAGGAGAAGTGGCACTTCAGCTCGCTGGAGAAGATCTTCATTGAGAAGCGCATCTACCGGGATATCGAGGAGAGTGAGACGTGGGAGGCGGTGATTCAGGCGATTGACAAGGGTTTGAAGCCCTACAAAAAGCGCTTCAAGAGGACGATTACGGAGGAGGATATTGTGCGATTGACCGAGATCAAAATTAAGCGGATTTCGAAGTATGATTCCTTTCGGGCGGATGAAGAGATCAAGGGCTTGGAGGATGGGATTGCGGGGACGGAAAAGAATCTGCGAAATTTGACGAGGTATGCGGTCCGTTACTTTGAGAATCTCAAGAAGACTTATGGAAAAGGCCGTGAACGCAAGACGGTGATTGAAGAGTTCGAGAGCGTGAATCGAACGAAAGTCGTGGCGGCGACGGAGACGCTTTATCTTGATCGGAAGAATGGTTTTGCGGGTTGGGGGTTGAAGAAAGAGGAAGTGGTCGAAAAGTGTTCGCGGATGGATGATATTCTCGCGTTTTCGCAAGATGGTCAGATGCGGGTGGTGAAGGTAGCGGACAAGGTTTTTGTCGGGAAGCGTCCGGTGCATGTGGCAGTGTTTCGGAAGGAAGAAGCCAAGTTCTATAATTTGATTTATCGGCAAGGGCGGGATGGTCCTTTGTTGGCGAAGCGGTTTCAAGTGGGCGGAGTGACGCGAGATAAAGAGTATGAAGTCGGGAAGGGAGGGAGCGGAACGCGGGTGTTCTGGCTATCGGTTCATGAGACGGAGGAGGAAAGTGCGGCGGCTTCGGTGTTGATTCATCTGAAACCGGCGTTGCGTTTGCGTAATTTGTCGCGCCTATTCCAGTTTGGGGAGATTGCATTGAAAGGCCGTGGGGTGAGAGGAAGTGTTTTGACGAAGCATTCGGTGGATCGCGTGGTGAGGGCCCCGAGAGAATCTTAAAAAATAAAAGCAACAATTCACTTGAACACGTGTTCAAAATATTTATTCTGTGGGTGTGACGACGTTCAAATGGAAATTGAGAGTTTGGTGGGTGCGGATGCGCCTAGGGATGTTGAAGAGAAAGTTGGTCAGCATTCGTGCGCGAATTGGGGAGCAGCGGGAGTGTTTTTTGGCGCGGCAGCTCGAGTTGCCATTGCACAGTTGAATAAGGCCATTCCCGCCATCTCTCAGAAATTAGGGATGGCGGGAATGTTTTCAGCTGTTTATAAGCGCCGAACGCATCAAGGGTTTTTCATGGTAGGCGCAGCACGCATAACCGTTTTGTGGGCGGTAATCTTAGTTTTTGGAGCCGTCGAGTGGGCGGCAGGAGATGATTTATTGGAGAATGAGCGCGAGCGGCGTCGTGATCGTGTGATTGCGGCCGAGGAAGCTCTTTTGCGGGGAGATGAGTCTTATGAGGCGGGGAGATTTGAGGAGGCCGTGAATGCTTATCGGGATGCATACGCGCAATTGCCTCAAGGCGATCAGACGTGGGCGATGCGGGAAGCGGCGAAAGAGCGTTATGCTCAGGCGGCTGTGCAAGCTGCGCGGACGATGAATCGGGAGGGGCGCCGTGAGGACGCAGTGAGATTGATGGATGAGGTACTGAATCCAGCGGTTTTTCCGACTCACGTTTCTGCGCAACAGATGCGCGCCAAGTTGGACGATCCCATTCGCACTAACCCAGTCGCTACACCCGAGCATGTGCAAGCGGTCGACGAGGTGAGGCGATTGCTTTATCAGGCTGAAGGCGCTTTCAATTTGGGCAATTTTGATCAGGCTTCTTCTTTTTACGAAAGAGTGCTCTTACGCGATCCTTACAACAAGGCTGCTCGGAGGGGATTGGAACGAACGGCTCAGGAGATTTCAGGATATGCTCGCACAGCATTTGACCAGACACGGGCTCAAATGTTGAAGGATGTCGATGCCGCTTGGGAATTGAAAGAGAACGAGCTTTCAACCGAGATCGATACAACTGCAGGCATGGGTTTGATTGGTCGTGAGGAGGCCGGTTTGGACATTGTGGACAAACTTGACCGGATTGTGGTTCCGCTGGTGGATTTCGAGGAGACTACTGTTGCCGAGGCTGTCGAGTACTTAGAGGCGATTTCTCGGACAAATGATGTCGGAGGTGATGGCTCGGGGATTTCGTTCGTGGTTAATTTTGGAGATGGTTCGGCTCCTGAAGCCAAAGAGCTAGCCGCGCGTCGCTTTAGTGTTCGGTTGCGGAATGTTCCTTTGCGGACACTGCTTGATTATGTAACGCGACAGACTGGGACGCAATATCGGGTGGATTCTTATGCGGTAGTTCTGACCCCGCTTGGTCGAATTACTGATGAATTGGTTGTGCGGAGATATCGCGTTCCACCGACTTTTCTTTCGCAGTCTTCAAGCGGGGGTGGAGAAGTGAGCGATGATCCTTTTGCTGAAGTTGATGGTAGTGAAAACAGATTGGCTCGTCGATTGACTGCACAGCAATATCTTGAACAGCAGGGAGTTGATTTTCCGGCAGGAGCGACTGCGACGTATTATCCAGCTTTGGGAGAGCTAGCGGTTAAGAATACGATCACTAATCAGGATCTAGTTGATCGCATCGTCAATGCCGCATTGGAACAAGAGCCTGTGCAGGTCGTTCTGGAGACTCGTATTGTTCGTGTGTCGCAAACGAATCTTGAGGAGCTCTCGATTGATTCGACTCTTGGTCGTCTTGCTGCGGACGGTCGTTATGCGGTCTCCGGTGGAACGCAGGGAAATGCGCGCTCAAGTGATTTCCTAACAGGAGGCAATCCGTTAACTCTTGGCAATCGTAGCGGAGACTTTGCAGTTCAGGGTGATGCAATTTCAGCGGTTTTGGCCCGGGAGAGGCGGCAAGTTCCGTCTGGAACGTTCAGCAATATTGGCGGTACCGGGACAAGCAATATTACCAGTGGCACGGGGACTACGACGCCAGACCTTGCAGCGGCGCCGGGATTTCTATCCCTTTTTGGAACGCTCGATGAGACTGCGGTGGCTGTTTTGTTCCGAGGGCTCGACCAGAAAAAAGGTGTGGATGTGATGTCTAAACCATCTGTAGTGACTCGATCCGGCGAGCAAGCGCTCATTGAGTCGGTGCGGGACTTTATTTATCCGACTGAGTATGAGCCGCCCGAAGTTCCCAATTCGATAGGAAACACTACTCTGATTGCTATTAACGGAAACGACGTGCAGAGCTTCACCCCTTCAAGTTTTTCGGCAACTCCTTCGCATCCGACAGCCTTTGAAACCCGAAAAATTGGAACTAGTCTGGAGGTCTTGCCGGTAGTGAGCCCGGATCGGAGTTATGTTGAAGTGGCCCTTACTCCAACAATCATCGAGTTTTTAGGTTTTGTGAATTACGGGGAGCCGATTCAGGGGGGGAGCACGAGTGCGGGATTTTCGATTGGTGCTGGTGGAGTAGGAATTGATGTCGAGGGGAGCCAAGGCGAAGTGACTTCGAATGATATTCTGATGCCGCTGTTTAATCGTATATCAGCGAATTCGAAATTGGTGATTGCCAATGGCCATACGGTTCTGATGGGTGGGTTATTGAGTGAGACGGTTGAGAATGTAGAAGACAAGACACCGATTTTGGGCGATTTGCCATTTATCGGGCGGGCGTTTCGTTCGGATGTTTTACAGCGAGAAAAGAAGGTGGTGATGATTTTTGTGACGGTGCGTATTGTTGATCCCTCTGGACGGAGCTATCAGAACTAAAGTTCTACGCTCTTCGGGTTAAGCCGGTGAGTCCTTATCATTTCTTTTTTTATGTCCCCACCATCAGGTCAGAACGATTCGTACTCGGTTGATGAAATCATGGACCGGTTGAGGGAAGGGGATCGGGAAAAACGTTATGATGAGGATGAGGCTGGGGAGTTGGTGGTTCGGGAAGACGGATCGCAGGCGATCAAGAAGCGTCGTCGGAAGCGACGTTCGAAGCAGGAAAAGCATGAGGTTGAGAAGAGAAAAAAGCGGTTGAGGCTTCTTCAGTTCGCGGGCTTGCTTGGTTTGCCGCTGGTGATCGGGATTTTCTTTGTGGTTTTGGTTGCTAGGTATCATAGCCCTTCTTTCGAGAAAAATTTGAAAGCGACGTTGTGGGAGCGAATGGGGGCGAGAGTTGATTTTGAGCGGTTGAGCCCGATGTTTTTGAATGTTGGTGCCAAGTCTGTGCAGGCCAATTGGCCTGACGGAGGTATTCTTGAGCGGTTTTCATTTGAATCCGTGGATGCGCAGGTGGACTGGTACCGCTATTTTACGGGTGGTTGGTCTGGAGAGCAGTTGATTGCGCAGGAAGGATTCGTGTTGTTTTCGGAACGGAGTGGTCGGGGAGTCCAGAAAGTCGAAGGCCAAGAGTTGGGGATGCCTGGATTTGACAGTTATCGATGTGGTCTTACCTCGATGTATTTTGGAGAGAAAAATTCTCCGTTTCGGTTAGCTGGGGCCGACGTGAGTTTCACTCCTGGGGCCGAGGGTGGGGATGAGTTGCTCGTGACCGGAGGGAAGTTGCGTGTTCCGGGATGGGGTGATTGGCCTGTCCGGAGGGGGACGTTTCGTTTTGGGGATAGCGGGTGTAAAGTGGTGTCACTTCGGCTGGGAGAGGGGAAGCGTGGTCTTGTTCTGAGTGGGGAGCTGAATCTGGCTGACGAGAGGCATCAGTTGGCCGCTCGGGTTGAGGAGGAACGTTTGTCTGATTTACCTGGAAAGAATTTGGGGCAGTTCATTGATGGCGAGATCAAGAATCAGGAAGGGCGAGTGATTTTCGAAGGTTGGGATGTTTTGAGTCATCGGTTTGAGCTCGAGGCGCGGCCGAAATTCGTTTCACTGAAGAAATTGCCGTTTCTTGAACATCTGAACGAGATTTACGGCGAAACGAAGTATTTGAATCCTGAATTTTCTTCGCTTGCCGAGGTGAAGCTTGCGAGAGGAGATGGTTGGAGTTCGATTGAGGAGATGGATTTGAGGGAGACTGGGCTCTTGGCGGTGAAGGGGCGGCTGGGGTGGAGAGAGGGGCGTTTGTCGGGTGAGTTGCTTGTGGGTTTGCCGGACCACAAGACGATTCTTTTGAAGTCGAAGAAACGGCAGCAGTTGCTGGAGAATTCTGAGCAAAAGGATGGTTATTTCTGGGTATCGGTTGAAGTTTCTGGGACGCCGGAAAGTCCTGTTGATAGCTTTTCCCAGTATTTGGGGGATGAGGACAAGGGTGGATCCGAAGGCGTGTTTGACCAGTTGACGAAGTAGGATTTCTGACGTGGAAAGATCCGCTTCAAGCTTGCGGCGGATGGGCTGTATGAGAAAGCTGGGGCCGCTAGTTCCGGTGTTTTATGATCTCTTCTTCTTCTCCACAGCCGACGCTTTTCGAAGTTTTCAATCGATCTGGAGGAACGGGAGTTCCTGAGGTGAACGGGGGGGCTTTGTCCCAGTTGCAGCGGATTGTTTCGCCGGGATCCGAGGAGGGTCGCATGGTGCTCTTGAGGTCTCCAAGGGCGGGGTATGGAAAGACCTTTCTGTTGAAGGAGCTGAGAAGGAGTGTGGGGGAAGGGATGCGATTTTTGGCGGTGGAGCCGAGTTGTGGCGGGCGCGTGGACGGCGAGGTGGTTTTGGATAGTGTTTTGCGGCAGTTGTCGGTGGTTCTTCCGGCGTCGGGAGGATTGACGGAGTTGGACTTTTTCGGGCGGCGTCTGTTTGCTTATGGATTGAAGCCTTTGCTGGTTTCGGGTGAGATACCCAGCCATGATCGGGAGGGGGCGTTGTTTGCGATTGAGAACCGGCCGATTGAGACCTTTGATTTTCATCATCAGCAGGCGGCGACGGCTCATTGGACGCAGTCGAACTTTGAGGTTTTGGGGCCGAGGCTGGCTTCTGAGTTGAGTGAGGCTTCGGGGTGTCCTTTGCGAGAGTGTGCTTATTGGATCGATATCATTTTTCGTTATGTGACCACTTCGCCGGAGCGGGTTGAGCGGAGTCGGCAGTTTGCGGAAGCGGTCTTGAGTGAATTGAATGGGCAGGCGGCGAGTGCGGTTGAGGAGCGTTTGCAGGGGCTGTTATCTCTTTTGTGTTTGGTTGAGCCGACGGCGCTGATTTTTGATGAGACGGAGGGGCTCTCGAATCAGCCGGAGAGTGCCTTGAGGGTGGCCGCGTTTTTGGTGCAGATTCGGCAAGCGTGTCCGCGGTTGACGGTGTTGTTGAGCGTCAATGATGATGTCTGGCAGACGGGTTTTGAGGCCTTGATGCCGGGAGGATTGCGGGATCGATTGACCGAGCATGTGGTGGAGCTGAAGGAGTTGAGCCGTGAGGAAGGAGAAGCGCTTTTGCAGGACCGATTTGGTGCCGAGGCGATGGAGGTATCGAGTCAGGTGGATTGGAGTCAGCCGGTTTATGCTCGTGAGCTGTTGAAGATTGGGCGACGTGTCTTGGACGCTGCTGAAGGAGGGATGGAGGCCAGTGTGGTGGCTTCATCGGTCGCACCGCCTGCCTATCCAGATTTGTTAGAGTCGCCGGCTGTGACGCCGATTCTGGAGAAGGAAGAGCCGGTTTTGTTTGCTGATGCTCAAGGGGAGACAGGCGAGATGTTGGGTATTGAGGTTGAGAGTGAGGATGTGATTCCGAGCGAGGCGGTCGGTGTTGTCGACCCGGTGGGTGATTCTCCTTTCTCGTTTGCGGAAGAGAGTGCGGCTCAATCGGAGACTCTTGATCCGTTTGAGGCGAGCGAGGAGGTGAAAGACGTTGTTCCGCCTGCCTTGCCTGACATTGCTGCGAGCGAACAGAATGTGGAGAAGGGGGAGGAGCCTCCAGTTGAGAGTTCTCCTTTTTCGGTCGTGTCGGAAGGATTGCCGGCTGCAGAGACTGTGGAGGATTCTCCATTTCGAACCACGGGCGCGGTAGTGCCTGCAGGGGATCCTTTCGCGGCGATCTCGCAAGAACGAACTGACGCAGTTGGGCAGGATTCTGTCGAGTCCGGAGATTCGCCGTTTCGTTTGCCTGAGCAAGAGGGTGTTGAAGAGCGAGGAGGTGAGGTGGGGGATCATCCCTTCCAAGTTTCAACGACCGAACGAGGGGAGTCGGTCTGGAGTCAGGACACTCCTCCTCAAATTCCTGAGCCGCCAAACATGCCGGAGCAGGCAACCAAAGAGGTGGAAGGTTCGCCGTTTTCGCTGCCGTCCGAGCCTGAGCCAGTGGTTGCGGAGACGCGAGCTGAGTCTAGTCCGTTTTCGTTGGCTTCGAGTGAGTCTCGGGGTGATTTGCCTTCGCGAGAAGCTGAGCCAGAGAGCGGTCTGGCGGCTGCGCCATTGGCTCCGGAGTCTCCGTTTTCCGCCTTTGTTTCAGAGGAGCCGCAGCTGGCGTCAGGGCCCAAGTCTGCTGAGACGGCGGTGGGGAAAGAAGAGGGGCCATCCGAGACCGAACCGATGCAGGCGTTTCAGGCGGGAGGTCCATCTGAGCAATTGACTCCAGCTTCTTCTCCTGCTGCGCTTGAAGCGGATTCGCCTTTCCGGGCACCAGTGGAAGCGCCGGAAACTCCTTCTCCTAAGATTCTTGAAGAGCCTGCACAGACGCCATTGGAAGCTCGGGCTGTTGCCGAGACTTCGCCTTTTTCGGCCGCTCCGGCTGCCGCAGGAGGTGAGGTTGAGCCTGACCTCTCGAGAGATGAAAGTGCGAAGGTGGAGGAGTTGTTGAGTCAGTTTAAGCAGAGATTCGGTCAGGGAGAGTAAGGGGAAGAATTTGCTTGCCCAAAAAGGAGGGTTCGGGGAGAGTCGTCGCCCCGAATTATCACGGTCCGGCGTAGCTCAGCGGTAGAGCGGGTGGCTGTTAACCACTAGGTCGTTGGTTCGAACCCAACCGCCGGAGCCAATTTTCGAGACGATTTTACGGGTTCTCGCCGTTCAAAACTGCCGAAATCGGGTGAGCTGCTTGTGATTGAGATGCGCGACGGTTTTCCAGCTTACTCATCCTCGGCAACCGTATGCTCCGGTTGCGCTTGATTTTGATTTTTCTTTAGGATTTTGGACCAAGGTGTTCGGAGACGAGTTGCCAAGTGCCGTGTTCGTTTTTGAGGGTTGAGGTTCCGCGTCCGTTGCCCGAAGCATTTTTGCCGTTGATCTTTCCCGACCATTTGAAGGAGTAAGTGAAAACGGCAAAGTTGTGATCTTTGAACGTCCAGTGCAGATCTGAAATGGAATATGCTTCGTCTTCGATTAGAGCAAAATTTCTTTGGAAAGCCTCTCGAACTGCTTCTTTTCCTTGATGGAAGGTCCCATTGGAAAATGTCACTGAGCAATTCGGGTGAATCAAAGGTTCGACGTGGTCCCATTGTTGAGTAGCGAGTGCTTTCTCGTAGCGAATTACGAAATCTTTGGGGGTCATGGGCTGGGATTCTGCTGCTCTGGAAACATTCAACACCATGAAGATGATGGCGAGGCTGTATTGGAGGAATTGTCTCTTCATTGTTAGAAAATCGTTTGTCGGGGAAGTGGAGCTGACTGCAGTGAGAGAGTTGTCGAAGGTGGTGAGTTCAGTTTGTTTTCGCGAGGCACGGGAGAACTTGAAGATTATTCAGTGAGGAGGCTTTCGAGGTATTGACGGTAGGTGGATTGACCCATGTTGGCGACGGATTGGGCGCATTGAGCGGGGGTGATCCAGTTTTTTTGGAGGGCGATTTCTTCGAGGCAGGCGATGTGGAGGCCTTGGCGGGTTTGGAGGACGCGGACGAAGTTGGCGGCGTCGAGAAGGCTGTCGTGGCTGCCCATGTCGAGCCAGGTGCTGCCGCGGCCGAGGATTTCGGCTTTGAGAGAGCCGGTTTCGAGATAGAGATTCATGAGGTCGGTGATTTCGAGTTCGCCACGGGGGGAGGGGTGGAGTGATTTGGCGAGGGTTGGCGCTTGGGAGTCGAAGAAGTAGAGGCCGGGGATGGCGAGTTTGGATTTGGGGTGGGTTGGTTTTTCCTGGAGGGAAACGATGTTGTGTTGGTGGTCGAGTTCGAGGATGCCGAATTGGCTGGGATTGGCGACGGGGTAGGCGAGGATGGTGGGGGGGGTGTTTGGTTGGGCGAGGCGAGTGAGGGTGTCAGAGAAGGCGGTGCCGTAGAAGAAGCTGTCCCCGAGGATGAGGCAGGAGGGGTGGTGGGCGAGGTAGTTTTCGCCGAGGATGAAGGCTTCGGGGATGCCGCGGGGTTCGGACTGACGCTGGTAAGTGATTTCGATACCCCACTGGGAGCCGCTGCCGAGAAGTTCTTGATAGAGGGGGAGGTTTTTGGGGGTGGAGATGAGGAGGATTTCCCGGATGCCGGCGAGCATCAGGACCGACAAGGAGTAGTAGATCATTGGCTTGTCGTAGATGGGGAGGAGCTGCTTGCTGATGGCGTGAGTGATGGGGTGAAGGCGGGTGCCATCGCCGCCGGCGAGGATGAGGCCTTTTCGATGGGGGTTTACGCTCATGGGGTTACTTTCGTCGTTTTGCGCGGGAAAAGCGAGTTGAACGGGTCGAGGTGGGAGGGGATGGAGGGGGGAGGCTTTCTTCGGGAGGAGATTTGGTGGCGGGTTCTGGTTTTGGAGTCTGGGGTTTGGCTGATCCGTTGGAAGCGATGGTGGGAGAGGTCGCGGGAGCGGCTTCGAGTTTGGGGAGATGGAACGTGGGTAGGGTCCAGCCCATGCGGGAGATGAGGGCGTCGAGGAGAATGAAGATTAGGGTGGCGATGGCGAGGGGGAGGCGGAGGTCGCTGGTGTAGGTGGCGGGGGGGCGGAGCCAGGCTTTGGAGAGGTCGAGAAGCTCCCGGCCACCGGTGGCGCTGGAGGTGGAGCGGAGCTCGGCGAGGCGGTTGGGGTCGAAGGTCCATTCGGTGGAGGAACCAACGGCGATGGGGCCGAAGGGGAGGGCGTGGGTGCCGGCTTGGACGGAGCCGCGGATGACGGCGCCTTCTTCGAAGTCGCGGACGAGGGTGAAGTGTCCGGGGGCGAGGCGTTTCCAGGTGACATCGTAGGTTGAGGCACCATCGGAGTTTTCGAGGATGCGGACTCTGGGAGGGTTGGCGGCGAATTTAGGGGTCCATTCGTCTTTGTCGTAAAGGAGGTCGAGGGTGAGGGTGGTGCCTTCGAGGCGGTGGCGCATGCCGAGTCCGGGGGGGATGGTGTCGCCGGCGATCCAGTTGCCGATGGATTGCATGAAGTTGGCGTAGCCTGGCCAGCTTCGGGTGCGTTCGGAGTATTCGCCGCCGAGGGGGAAGGAGATGGCGAGGGTGCGACCGAGGCCGCGACGGGCGTGGGCGACGAGGGGGGCGAGGTATTCGTCTTGGGCGATGAGGGAGGTGGTGGCATCGGGGCGGGCGTAGGAGAGGTTGTAGCCGTCGACGGCGGGGAGCCAGTTGACCTGGGTTTGGAAGATTTCGGCGCCGCGACCGGTGGGCTGGGCTTTGACGGGGTCCTTGAGGAAGGCGGAGCGGGCGATGGTAACGGTTTCCTGAGCGAAGAGTTTGGGGATGTCGACGGCTTTGTCGGAGTAGAAGATGCGGCCGTTACCGAGTTTGGCGATGTCTTCGAGGAGGGGGGCATCGGGGTCGGCGGGGGTGCCGAGGCCGATGACGGAGACGGTGGCGCCAGCGTTGTCCATCTCTTTGAGGAGGGTTTTGTAGGAGCCTGGTTGTTCGGAGTCGGCGGCATCGGAGAAGAGGATGATGTGTTTGGTGCCGGTCTGAGATTTAGAGAGTTGGTCCCAGGCGGCTTTGAGACCGCGGTAGACGTAGATGCCGCCACCCATGGATTGGACGCTGCGGGCTTTGTTGATGAGGGCTTTCTTTTTGCCGCCGATGCGGGTGAGTTTGACGATGTTGTGGGGTTCGGAGTCGACGGCGAGGATGGCGATGTCGTCCATGTTGCCGAGGAGGTTGATGGCTTCGCCAGCGCCGTTGTTGGCGAGGTCCATTTTGGTGACGGGTTTTCCGCCAGCGTTGACGGTCATGGACATGGAGCCGGAGCGGTCCATGACGATGGCGAGGGCGACGGCGAGCTTGCGGTGTTCGTTCTTGAGCTCCATGGAGACGGGGAGGAGTTCGTCGATACTTGATTGGTAGTAGCCACCGGAGCCGAAGGATTGTTCTCCGCCTGCCATGAGGAAGCCGCCGCCTTGCTCTTCCACGTAGAAGGGGAGGGCGTCGAGGAAGTTGTTGGGGATTTCGAAGGCGGGAACGTTGTTGAAGATGACGGCTTTGGCGCCGGCGAGTTGGCCGACGCGGAGTTGGGTGGAGTCGCGAACGACGTCGACGGAATAGCTTTGGTTGGCGAGGACTTGTTCGAGAGGGTCGGGGTTGTATTTGGTGACGAGGAGGACGCGGGGGCCGCCGGTGATTTCGATCCAGCGTTCGGCGAGGTTGTTGCCGGGGTGAGCATCTACGAAGGGCGGGTCGGAGCGGTCGGGTCGGATTTCGGCTTGGTAGAAGTAGGAACCGGTTTGGGAGAGGCGGTCGGTGAATTCGACTTTGCCGACGCCGTTGACGAGGGTGACGGAGGTTTCTTCGAGGATGGTTTTGTTGCGAGAGATGACGATGGGGACTTCGCGGTCTTCGGCGCCGCGGACGGTGAGGGAGAGGACGAAGGGTTCGCCGGTTTGGGCGCGGGTGGGGGTGGAGAGGCGGGAGATGGAGTAGTCGTCGGCGGTTTCGTCGCGGATGAGTCGGAAGTCGAGGGGGATGTTTTGGGCTTTGAGGCGGGCGGTGGCTTCGGCGAGGGATTCGGTGGCGAAGCCGTCGGTGAAGAGGAGGACGCGGGAGGGGCGTTCGGAGTCGGCGAGGGCGAGAGCGTTTTGGATGGCGAGGCCGGAGCGGGTGAGTTTGCGGGAGCCGGTGTAGAGGGCTTTGTCGTTTTGGTCTTGTTCGATGACTTCAGCGGCGAAGTCGATGAAGCGGAGGCGGTCTTTGCGGGAGGGTTTGGAGTCTTCGAGGAGTTGGCGCCATTCGGGGAGGCCTTTGTCGACGAGGTCCTCGGTGGAGTCGGAGCGGTCGAGAAGGACCCAGAGGTCGAGGGCTTTTTGTTGTTTGGTGATGCGGGGGTCGGCGAGGAGGAGGGTGAGGAGGGCGAGGGCGATGAGGCGGAGAGGGGTGAAGAGGCGGAGCTTTTTCCAGATGAGTCCGAGCACCAAGAGGGTGGGGAAGAGGATGAGGAATTCCGGGCGTTCGAACACGCAATACTTTTTCAGTTGAGCCGTGATTCGTCCAGCGCGCAGGCAGAGGTAGGTGCCCTATTCGGGTGTTATTTCGATCTGTGAATATCTCTGCCTAGAAGCGACTTCAATCGCTCAGTGAGGTTCACGAACCGCAGCGAATGCCGATTAAAACGCCGCTGGAATTGAAACGCAGACCTGTCGCGCCAACAGATTTCAAAAATCAGAAATGGAGGACAAGCTTCGACCGGATGAGACTCAGTGTCCCTTGCTGATCGCGGCAGGATCTGCGATTCGTTCTTTAAGGGATGTTTACACCATTCCTGCTGCGGAAAGGGCTGCGATTGATTTGCTGAAATTCACAAGCTCAGACGCAATCCGATTGTTTCCGTTCGGTCCCGTGAGGATGGAAAGTTGTCTCCAGACTATGGTATAATTATCCTTAATTTCAACATCTGGAGTTTGATTGAAATTACGTGTTCGATTATTGTTGTTCTTTTGCCGAAACTCCTCGTCAAAAATGTAATATTGGAGAACATTAACAGGGTTGCTAGATTTTGATTCTTCAAGGCGATAGATTCCTTCACGGTATTTTCCCCCAAAGGGATCTTCGCCATACTCAGCAGTAATTGAATTCAGGGAATCGAATTCAGTTGGAAAGGTTGGAGAGAAACCAAACGATTTGATTTTCTGGCCATAGTCCCCACCATTTATCTTTTTTGATACTTCAACCATAACATCGTAGACAGTTGGATTGTCTTTTTCGATGTCTAAACGTATTTCGCTCTGGCTGCCTGGACTTCCTCCTAAATACATCCCAGTAACACGGAAACCTATATTTTTTGGCATTGTTGTGATTTTCTACAATTACTAGTCATCTTTAGTGATGACTATCGATATTTACACTTTTCGTCTTGGAGAGAAGCTATTTTTGCA